>CAZOSU010000285.1:0-3987 GCA_964582515.1 uncultured Acetatifactor sp.
GAAGAGTAAGATATTAGTGCAGTATGCATGAGAGGTAGTAATGAAGAATAAAAGTTTAGGGAAAATAATAAGCATATGTTTATCTGCAATGATTGCTCTTTCCATGGTACAGAGCATGCCGGTGATGGCTATGACGGATACCACCATGGAGGAGTACGAGGAGTTGATTGGCACCTATTCCATTGACACCTCCATTCCGGGCTATAACCAGTACGCGGATTCCTATCCTGCCACCTACCCGGATAAGGAAATCGTTATATCTGCCACAGATTATGTCAGATATGAGGAAGCCGGAGAAACGGCCGCTCCCATTACCTACGAGGATTTTGAGGAGGTACCCGGTGGGGGCAAAAGCTTATATACCTCTGAGGAAGCATTGGTAGAGTATGAATTTACCGTAGATGAAAGTGGATTTTATGATATTTCTATCTTATATTATCCCATCGACGGTAAGAGTTCGGAAATTCAGAGAGCCTTTTTTGTTGACGGAGAGCTTCCTTACGGAGAGCTTTCTCTGGTTGAATTCCAGCGTATCTGGACGAATTCCGTATCGGAGCTTTTGACGGATGAAAACGGAATCACCGTGAAGAATTGGGAAAAGGATAATCAAGGCAATGACGTAAAACCGGGAACGTTGGAAATTCCGGAGTGGGTGGAGAGTTATCTCTACGACAGCAACGGATACATCGTGACACCGCTTAGCATTTATCTGGAGAAGGGTGTGCACACCCTTAGCATTGTTTCTCAGAGAGAACCAATGCTACTCCACAGGATTACTTTTCATAATAGTAAGGATGCAGGAGATTACGCGTCCTACAAGGCATCCATGGATGCACAGGGAGCTAAGGATACCACTGGTGCGAATATTCGTATCGAGGCCGAAACAGCTGTAAAAACTTCCTCCCAGATGTTGTACCCAAGACAAGACCAGTCTTCGCCAGCGGTATATCCTTCCAGCCCTAAGGTGCTGTTAAACAACACCATTGGCGGTACCTCCTGGCAGGATGCAGGAAAGTGGATTGAGTGGGAATTTGAAGTACCTACAAGCGGTTACTACAACATTTCCATGTTCTGTAAGCAGAACTTTGTAAGAGGTATTGACGTATGCAGAAGAGTCAGCATCGACGGCAAGGTACCTTTTTCGGAATTAAATGACTATGGATTTTCCTATCAGCAGAACTGGAGAGAAGAGATCTTCCAGGATGAAAGCGGAAATCCCTACAGCTTTTATTTAGAGGCAGGAAAGCATACGCTTCGCATGGAAGTAGTACTGGGCGATATGGCTGAGATTATCAGCACTGTTCAGGAAGCCGTACAGCTGCTGAACAGTATTTATCGCCAGGTTATCTATATTACCGGTGTGGCACCGGACCAGTATCGCGATTATCAGATTGAAGAAACACTTCCGGGACTTGAGGCGCAGCTTGTCGAAGTAAAAGGTCTTCTGGATGAGGCACTTTCTGCGTTGGAGATAACGGCGGGAAATAATTCCGATAAGCTCACCGTGCTTCGTACCATGATTGACCAGCTGGAGGAGCTGATTGAGGACCAGGAGCGTTTTACCGAGGTCATTGCTTCTTACAAGGTAAATGTGAGAGCCTGTGGTAACTGGATTACCCAGGTGCTTCCGCAGCCATTGCAGATTGACCGCATCATGGTGTATTCGCCGGATGCAAAGGCAGAGATTGAAGGAGACAGCTGGCTCTCCAGAGCGGGCTATGAAATTAAGAGACTTTACTATTCCTTTATCGTAGACTACAACCAGATTGGTAATGTGGTAGAAGAGGGTGAGGACAGCAAGATTTTAACCCTCTGGGTTGGTACCGGACGTGATCAGGCGAATGTAATCAAAGCCTTAATTGATGAAAGATTTACGGGCAACACCGGTATCAGCGTAAATGTGCAGCTGGTGGATATGAATACACTTCTTCGTGCCACTCTTGCAGGAGAGGGACCGGATGTAGCCATTCAGGTGGCAAACACCAATGGTATTGCCGGAGCAGTACTAAACACCGGTAATGATACCCCCGTAAATTACGGACTTCGTAATGCAGTGCTGGATTTAACCCGGTTTGAGGACTTTGAAGAAGTGACGGAGCGTTTCTCCGAAAGTGCACTGGTGCCCTTTAGCTTTAACGGCGCGACCTACGCACTGCCGGATACACAGACCTTCCCGATGATGTTTTATCGTAAGGATATCTTGGCAGAAATCGGATTGGAGGTTCCGACCACTTGGTCTGAGGTAAAGGTGGCAATGACCGTACTTGCCAAGAATCAGATGGAATTTGGTATGCTGCCCAGTGAGCAGATTTTTGCAATGCTGCTGTTCCAGAACGGTGGTGAGTATTATACCGCCAATGGCGATGCATCCGCACTGGATTCTGACATTGCAGTAAGCACCTTCAAGGAATACTGTGAGTATTACACCGACTACAAGCTGGATAAGGCAACCAGCGTGGAAGAGCGCTTCCGTACCGGTGAATGTCCGATTATTATTTCGGATTACACCACATATAACAATCTGCAGGTATCTGCACCGGATATCGCCGGACTTTGGGATTTCACCGTAGTTCCCGGCGTGGAGCAGGAGGATGGAAGCATTCTCCACACCACCGGAAGTACCGGTCTTGCAGACATCATCATGGCGGATACCGAGTATCCCGAGGAGTGCTGGGAATTCTTGAAATGGTGGACCAGCGCAGAAACCCAGACCCTCTACGGAAGAGAGATGGAGAGCCTGATGGGAGCCAGCGCACGAGTAGCTACGGCTAACATAGAGGCTATGGGTAACCTTTCCTGGCCGATTCGTGATTACAAGGAAATCATGGCGCAGTTTGAACAGGTAAAAGGAATTCCACAGGTACCCGGCGGCTATTATTCATGGCGTAACTTAAATAATGCATTCTATAGTGTGACCACGGATTCCTCTTCTACAGGGCGAACAAGTATTGCTACTCCCAGAGAAGAGCTGATGGATAAGGTACTCTATATTAACGCAGAAATCAATTATAAGAGAGAGGAATTTGGCTTACCGATAGCCGGTGAGTAGAAAGGAGGAAAGCATGGACGTAAAAGAAACGACCGTATCCCAGGAAGCTCTGGACATTGCCAAAAAGCAGGCAACTCTTAGCTACCAGATTAAAAGAAATAAAGCATCCTACTTTATGCTGGCACCATACTTCATCCTGTTTTTCTTCTTTACCGTATTGCCGGTGCTGATGTCAGTATGCCTGTCATTCACACATTTTAACATGCTGGAAATGCCTACCTTCGTAGGCTGGAAAAATTACATTAAGCTGTTTTTAGAGGACGATATCTTCATGATTTCCCTCAAGAACACCTTACTCTTTGCAGTAATCACAGGTCCCATTTCTTATATGCTGTGCTTGCTGTTTGCATGGATTATCAATGAGTTTAAAGGAAAGCTGAGAGCCTTTCTTACCTTGATTTTCTATGCTCCGTCCATTTGTGGTAATGCGTATATGGTATGGAATCTGATTCTTACCGGAGACCGTTACGGATACTTAAATGGTATTTTGCTGAAGCTGGATATCATCAACGAAGCAAAGCTTTGGATGCAGACGGAAAAGTACGTCTTACCGGTACTTATCGTGGTACAGCTTTGGTTATCCTTAGGAACAGGCTTCCTTTCCTTTATCGCAGGTCTTCAGACCGTGGATAAGAGCCTTTATGAGGCGGCAGCCTTAGATGGTGTAAAGAACCGCTGGCAGGAGCTTTGGTATGTAACACTGCCGGCTATGAAGCCGCAGCTCATGTTCGGTGCGGTAATGCAGATTACCCAGTCCTTTGCGGTAGCGGATATCTCCATCAATCTGGCAGGTAATCCTTCTGTAAATTACGCAGGTGCAACGGTGGTAACCCACCTTTTGGACTATGGCTCCACCAGATTTGAAATGGGGTATGCAGCAGCCAGTGCAACAGTATTGTTCCTCCTAATGGTAGGTACCAATAAGTTAGTTCAGAAAG
>CAZOSU010000286.1:0-3956 GCA_964582515.1 uncultured Acetatifactor sp.
TGCCGTCATGGTCAGAAACACAAATAATATGTCCGGTCAACAGTCTTCCGCCAAGAGGTGCAAAGCCCTTTACATCTAAGGAAACCAATGTTCCCTTCAGACGTTTAATCTCTTCTGCATTTGTGGAGAAAGCAAAGCCACTGGCACTAATGTTAACCATTCTTCCTGCGTACGGCTGATTATTACCGTCCACCTTAATCTGGCATTCGTGTACAATGGGCATACGCCTATACTTACGGCGGTTCAAAACCACCGGATTCCCTTCTACATGTACCTTACAATTTCCATCCTTTGTCAGAGAAACATGTACCTTATCCCAATTGTACAGCTCATTATCTACAATAACCTGTAAGTGGTATTCCTGCCCCTTTACAAGCTCTAATTGCTGTCCCTTACGCTTGGGAACATCCATGTATACGTCATTGTCTACAACGTCTTTTACCACCGCCTTGTATCCCGCGCCTTCCATACGATTGCCTGCAACAATGCTTAGGAACATACCCTTACGGATATCTGCCACGCTCATAAAGCCGCCGCTTCCCAGTTCTTCAATCAGCTTTCCTACAACCGTCTCTATATGGTTAACATTGTTAGAGGTCTCTTCATACTTACTACGCATAATTTTCGTGGTTTCATCTGCATCAGCAATGCTGGCAGTCATCAGCTCCATCACCTGACCGACCTGATTCATATTATCCACCAGATTCTTATTGGAGTCCTCTACCTCCGTCATAGCCGTGTCGATTACCTGCACATTGTTACCAATCTGTACGGAATCTGCGGTAATTCTGGATACGCTTTCATTTACCAGCGTCACCTTATCCAAAGTAAGACGAATAAGCTCCATTGTCTTACGGATGGAAGCCGTCATATCTGCAGAGGTCTCCTCCAGATTGCCCAGTGCCGTCAGAATCTGCTCAGAGGAGGTCTTGGTACCCATACTCAGGTCACGAATCTCGTCCGCCACTACGGCAAAGCCTTTCCCTGCTTCTCCTGCTCTGGCTGCTTCAATGGAAGCATTCAGCGCCAGAAGATTGGTCTTACTTGTAATACCGGTAATCATACCGGTTTCTGCTTTCACCTTTTCAAACTCGTTCTGGAAGTTTACCAGAATCTTCTCCACTTCTGCGGATAATTCGGCCATCTCTTCGGTGGATTTCACTACATCTGCCAGCTGGCCTGCACTCATCTTCGCATGCTCCACAGAGCCGTTGGTCAGTCCCACTACCTTCGAAATCAGCTCGGCTACATTTTCAACCTGCATATGAATTTTATTGGTCATATCCAAGGAAGAATTTGTCTTATCCTGTAACACCTCATTGTTGACAGATAATTCACTCATGCTGCGCACAACGTTATCCGCACCTTCCATATTTTCATCGGAAAGCTCTCGAACAACCGTCACTCCATCCACAACCGCAGTACTGGCATCCTTTACCTGCTCAATGGTCTTCACTACACGGTCTAAATTATCCTGCACTGAGCCAAGCAATGCACCATCGGATTGATGCAGGTGATTTACCGCCAGATTATAACTGGTATAACTCAGCACGATTACGCCAAGCTGAATCTCAAATTCAGCCAGACTGAGGGCGTCTGCATTACCGGTCACTCTGGTAACCACAAAATTAGCAACAATTAATAGTATATTTAAAATGGAAATACGCACAAACAGCGCCCTGTCCTTATACAGCATCAGCATGCAGACGATGGGGAAAATATAGGCAAAGGTCAGATTTGTATCCGAGGTAAGTACGGAAAATGCATAAAAAACACCATACCCTATGGCTATTGTCTCCTTCACCCAGTCTGATGCCAGCCCCTTAAACCTGATAACCACAAACGCCGAAAAAAAAGGTAGCCAGCAAAGAATCATAAAAGCAGCATAATATTGGGGTGTTCTACCCCCTTTTATCAGCTCTATCGTATAAGCGACAGACAATATGATTGATGTCAGCATCCACATCAGCATTGCTTTTTTGTTTGCACTTTTCTTAAAGTACGCTTCGTTGTACCCCATAAGCTCTTTCTCCTTTGTTTTTTTTAGTACTTTATTCCTTATATACTATAGTACTACACTCTCGTACTTTTCTCAATATTTTTCTTTAATTTCTCGTTTTGCCATGCAAATTTTCCATTTATAATGGTACTGTGCACCTCAAACTCCATAGCAAGAGGAGTAGCTTTACATATCACAATATCTCCGTCCTTACCTTCCTTCAGACTTCCCACCAGATGGTCCACTCTGCAAATACGCGCCGCATCAATGGTAATGGCCCGCAGTGCTGCCCACGCATCCATCCCCTCCTTCACCGCCAGTGCGGCACTCAAGGGAAGATACTGGATGCGAATCACCGGATGGTCCGTGGTAAGTGCCACCATCACACCGGCTTTTTCCAGAATTCCGGCTGTTTTGAAATCAGAAAGACTGACCTCCTTTTTACTTCTGGAGGACATGGATGGTCCTACTATAGCGGGATACCCACTTTTTGCTATCTCCTTTGCAATTAAATGCCCCTCCGTGCAATGCTCCAGGGTCAAATCCAAATCGTACTCTTTGGCAATACGAATGGCGGTGAAAATATCATCCGCACGGTGCACATGTGCCTTTAATGGTATTTTCTTTTCAAACAATTCTCTGTAGCATTCCATCTGAAAATCCCTGGGTACATTCCCCTTCTTCTCATCCTCCAGGTATTGCCTTGCCTTAAAAAGCTCCTGGCGAATAATAGCAGCAATGCCCATGCGTGTGGATGGAATGTTACCGTTTAAGCCATAATTCATCATAGGATTTTCTCCAAAGGCTATTTTGATGGCCGCCGGTGCCAAGACTACCATATCATCTATACAACGTCCATGGGTTTTAATAAAAGCAAACTGGCCGCCGATGGGATTGGCACTGCCCGGTCCTGCCATCACACCGGTAATTCCGGAAGCAATTGCATTATGAAAGGCACTGTCCATGGGATTTATGGCATCAATTGCACGCATGGCGGGAGTCACGGGCGTAGTTCCTTCGTTGCTCTCATCACACTGTGTGGATATTTTTTCTTCTGAAATACCGATATGGCTATGGGCATCAATAAATCCGGGGAATACGGAAAACCCTTCTGCGTCAAGTACTTCCATTCCCTCGGAAGCTTTAATATCCTCCGCTATTTTTTCAATTTTACCGTCCTTTAACAGCAGGTCCCCATGAATTGGGCATCTGGTCTCCATGGTATAAAGTAAGCCGTTTTTTATTAAAAGCATATTTATGTTCCTTTCCTTTACCAAAAAATTACATCATGTATAGCTTTCCTAAAATGAGGCAAACTATACATGAAAACAGTTGCCGCATGAAAATGCAGCCTTCTGTTTATCTTTCATAAAAAAAGGAGACAATAATATGAACAACAATCAGAACAACACCTCAAACTGCTACGGCCAGAACAACAGCCAGAAGAACGAGCAGAACAAGAAGAACGAACAGAATAAGAAGAATCAGAAGAACAAATAGAACAACAGATAGTTCTTTTGAACAGAAAAAGCCCCGGTCAAAACCGGGGCTTAAATCACTTATTTAATTAAGCGTTCATCTGAGCAGCAACCTCTGCAGCGAAGTCTTCATTCTTCTTCTCCATACCCTCGCCTACTTCAAAACGAACAACCTTCTTGATAACGATAGCGCCGTTTACAGACTTCAGATATGCAGAAACAGTCTGCTTTCCATCTTCTGCCTTAACGTAGGTCTGGTCTAATAAGCAGATTTCCTTTAACTGCTTAGAGATACGACCTTCAATCATGCCACCAAACATCTTGTCAGCGGTGATGTTAGCCTTGTCAGCCATAGCCAAGCCTGCAAGAGAAGCCTTAGCTGCATCTGAAAGGAAATTGAATAAGAAGTTCATATTGCTCTTCTTCTCTTCATAAATAGCGATATCCTCATCGCTCCAAATCTTCTCTGCGCCTGCCTT
>CAZOSU010000287.1:0-3929 GCA_964582515.1 uncultured Acetatifactor sp.
ATGCCACAAGAGGTTCACAGACGGAGATAAAGACAGCACTATGGGCTCTGTCCACTGTGATTTTTGTCATTGTTGTCATCGCCGTGCTGATTATGAACAAAATGCCGCAGAAGGAGGAGAAATAGATGAAGAGAAGAATAATTCCACTCCTTATGGTGGCAGGGATGAGTGTGGCACTTCTTTCAGGCTGCGGAAGCGCATCGGAGAAGGAGGTTATCGTTCTTCGTGTCAGTAACTGGGAAGAGTATATTGACGAGGGGGACTGGGATGAGGAAGAGGTTATTGATTTAGAGGAAATCGCCATCTGCTCTGAGACAGGGATGATAGAGGATTTTGAGAACTGGTACTACGAAACCTATGGAAAAGAGGTGGTGGTGGAGTATTCCACCTTTGGTACCAATGAAGAGCTCTACAATCAGATTACCATGGGAGATACCTATGACCTGGTATGTCCGTCGGAGTATATGATTATGAAGATGATGTCCGAGGATATGCTGGAGCCCTATTCCAAGAAGTTTTTTGATGAGAGCGTGGAAGAAAATTATTATGTGAAGGGTGTTTCGCCTTATATTTCCGATGTTTTCAGTGAACTGTCCATCGGCGGTGAGACGCTGGATAAGTATGCTGCGGGATATATGTGGGGAACCCTGGGAATTGTATACAATCCCGAGGTAATCAGTGAAGAGGAAGCCTCTCATTGGGATTTGCTCTTAAACGAGGAGTATACCAAGCAGGTTACCATTAAGGACAGTGTGCGCGACGCATTTTTCGCAGGAATCAGTATCTATAATTATGATAGGATTATGGATGATGCATTTATAAACAGTGAATCTTATCATGAGGAGTTGACCTTCATGCTGAATTCTACAGATGAGCTTAGTGTGGATGCTGTGGAAAATATCTTAAGCCGCATAAAGGATAATGTATATTCCTTTGAAACAGACAGCGGTAAGGCGGATATGGTTACCGGCAAGGTAGTAGCCAATCAGCAATGGTCCGGAGACGCGGTATATACCCTGGACCAGGCGGAGGAGGATGGCGTGACCCTTTGCTATGCGGCACCTCAGGAGGCAACCAATCTGTGGTTTGACGGCTGGTGTATGCTGAAAAAGGGAGTTGGTAACGATACGGATAAGAAGCACGCAGCGGAGGCTTTTGTAAATTTTGTATCCATGCCACAAAATGCTGTACGTAATATGTATTATATCGGATATACTTCTGTCATCGCCGGCGGTGAGGACGATACCATTTTCCAATATGTGGACTGGTGCTATGGTGCGGATGAGGAAGAGGCTGCCGCAGAAGGAGAGACATTGGTGGAGTATCCCATTGACTATTTCTTCACCGGAAGTGAAAAGGAGACTGGGGACTATACCGTTGTGACCTATGAGGAGCAATTGACGAGGCAGTTATTTGCACAGTATCCAACCAAGGATGTTGTGGACAGAAGCGTTGTTATGGCTTATTTTGACAAGGAAGGAAATGAAAGAATTAATCGCATGTGGACGAATGTGCGTTGTTTCGATTTAAAATCTCTTTGGAAATAAGCATTTGCGAAAGGAGAGCAAATGGCAGGTATTTTATATGCGGAAATAAATGTATTTGCAATTCTGATTATAGGAATGATATTCTTGAAGCTTATTTCTATGAAAAATAAACCCAGGGAGTTTACACTTTATGTGATGCTCCTGGTGGGGGCTGCTTTATTTTTCAGCATGGATGCCTTGTGGGCACTTATTGATTCGGGATATATTGGCGCAGGCTATACAGTGCGCTATCTGGTGAATTTGCTGTACTTTATTTTTGCGGGAATTATGCCCTTTATATGGCTGGTGTATACCGTGCGTTCCGGTGCTAATCAAAGGTTTGGGAAGCGGTGGATTACTTTGCTGATTGCACTTCCGTTGGTTATTTTTTTAGGGCTTGTGTTAACCAATCATATGGGGAACTGGATTTTCTATATTGATGAAGACGGAAGGTACAACAGAGGAAGTCTGTATTTTCTGCAGCCTATTTGTTCCTATGGGTATTTTACAGTCCCGGCGGTGCGTACATCCATAACCTTTTTTAAGGATGGACCCTTCAAAAATAAAAAAGTAAATCAATCCATGATTTCTTTTGTGTTTGTACCCATTTTCTTTGGAGTGTTGCAGATAGTCTTTTCCGGTTCGCCATGGCTTTGTATCGGCGTCACCATCGCAGTGCTGCAGCTGTATCTCTATACCTTATCAGTGGATGAGATGAAGCATGAAAGAGAGTATCAGGAGCTTTTAGAGAAGAAAAACGAGGATTTGCAGGATGCTCTTATAAGAGCGGAGGCGGCCAATAAATCAAAGAGCATCTTCCTAAATAATATGTCCCATGATATTCGTACGCCCATGAACGCCATTCTGGGCTTTGCCCGTATTGCAAAGGACAATGCAGGAGATAAGGATAAGGTGGAGGATTGTCTTGACAAGGTATTGTCTTCGGGGGATTATCTTCTGCACCTGATTAATGAAGTCCTGGATATGGCGCGTATTGAGAGCGGAAAGGTGTCCATCGATGAAAAGCAGGTTAATTTGCGGGATACGATTACCTATCTGGAATCGCTCTTTAGCATCACGATGAAGCAAAAAGGGCTTTATTTTGAAGTGGGGACCAGCTTGTGTGATGAGCATGTGTATGTGGATGAGCTTAGACTGAATCAGATATGTATGAATCTTATCGGTAATGCCCAGAAATATACGAAGCCCGGTGGTAGCGTATGGTTTACCTGTACCCAGCTGGAAGAGCATAGAGAAAATATGGGCAGCTATCTTTTCTGTATCAAGGATACGGGGATGGGCATGAGTAAAAGCTTTCAGGAGAAGCTTTTCGGAGCCTTTGAAAGAGAAAACCGTGCGGAAATCGGACAGATTCAGGGAAGCGGTCTGGGCCTTTCCATTACCAAGCATATAGTGGATTTGATGAATGGCAGGATAGAGGTAGAAAGTGAGCTGGGGAAGGGAACGGAGATACGTGTGTACCTTACTTTGCGATTGGACGAGGAGCTTCAGATAAAAAATGTGAAGAAGGAGCTCGATGATATTGATTTTAAGGGAAAACGCATCCTTTTAGCGGAGGATAATGAGCTGAACAGTGAAATTGCCCAGACGATTTTAAATGAAGTGGGCTTTTTGGTGGAGGTGGCACCGGATGGTGCAGAGGCAGTGAATATGCTGAAGAATTCAGCTCCGGGTTATTATGATTTGATTTTGATGGATATTCAGATGCCGTATATGAATGGCTACGAAGCCACCACCACCATTCGAAATTGTGGAGTGGAGGGGTATAAGGATATCCCTATTATCGCCATGACGGCCAACGCTTTTGAAGAGGATAAAAAGAAAGCACTGGATTGTGGTATGAATGAGCATATCGCCAAACCGGTGGATGTGGAAAAATTGATTAGTGTTTTGAGAGAAATACTTTAGTAAGGAGAAATTAGTGAGTTTAGATTTTGAAAATGAATGGATTGATGGGAGAATAATAAGGGCGGTAAAGGATATGGGCTTTACGGAGTTTTCGCCTATTCAGCAGCAGGCGATTCCCCATCTTTTAGAGGGAAAGGATATTATCGGGCAGGCACAGACCGGTACTGGTAAAACGGCTGCCTTTGGTATTCCTACAATTCAGAAGATTGATGGGGAAAGCAGAAAGCTACAGGCTATCATCCTTTGTCCCACCAGAGAGCTGGCGATACAGGCCGCAGAGGAATTACGCAAGCTGGCAAAATATATGCATGGTATCAAGGTTCTGCCTATTTATGGCGGTGCAGATATTCGTAGACAGATTTCTGCCTTAAAGGGTGTACAGATTGTAGTGGGAACCCCGGGAAGAGTTATGGACCATATGCGCAGACATACCATTAAGCTGGATGACGTGAAGATGGTGGTACTGGATGAGGC
>CAZOSU010000288.1:0-3923 GCA_964582515.1 uncultured Acetatifactor sp.
CGAACAGATCGTGGCCTTAGCTGCACAGTTTGAAGCGGAGTACAAAGAGGACTTGAACGAGTCGGAAAAAGACTACTGGGAAGAAATTGACCGTTTCGCGGACGACAAACTTCTGTGGCTCTATGCTGCGGAACCTGCCGAAACGGAATCGGGCACCACTTTCCATGGTATCCGCACCATCTACACGGCTGACTGCTTTGCTCGCCTCTGACTGGCCATAACCAAGTGCCACCAAGGCTTCCACTGCTTCTTTAATCTGAGGATTTTCCAGGTTTTTAGCTGAAACACCGTTGTATCCATCGACCTTACGCTGAATCATGGCTTCATCAATATCCAGCTTATCCTTCAGGTCTAAGATGACTCTCTCGGCAGTTTTCTTACCAATACCGGGTGCGGCGCTGATAGCCTTTACATCCTGGGAAATAATAGCAAATCGTAAGTCATCTGCATCCATCACGGATAAAAGAGCCAGTCCTCCCTTTGGTCCGATACCATTCACGGTAATTAGTTTCCTGAACATTTCCAGTTCGCTTCTGGAGAGAAATCCAAAAAGCTGAAAGGCATCCTCTCTTACAGAAGTATAGGTATAGAGCTTCACACGCTCTCCGATTCCCGGGAGCCTGGTAAAGGTAGAGCCGGAAATCCTCACATTATATCCAATATCATTTACATCTATTACGCAGCCGTCCTCCCAAATCTCCGCTACGATACCGTTTAAATATGCGTACATATGCTCCTCCATTGTCATCTTGCCCTTTTGTATACTATGTCACAAAATGGCTCCGATGCAGTGGCAAGTCCCCTTTTTATGACATAGTATACAAGCAGACCAAGCTTTAAACCATATAAACTAAATCAATAATAGCACAATCGAACATATGTTTCAACTATTTTTTATTCATCTCGACCCATCATAGTTTTTCGATATACATAGATAAAGCAGCATGTATGGACAAGGAAGGTCACGAACCAGCTGATAGGATAGGAAAAATAAAGCACCTGCAGACTACGATGGGCAGCAAAATAGGTATAAATCCAAATAACCCGGAAAACACAGACACCGGTTAAGGTTACCAGCATAGGCATCACGGAACGACCGATTCCACGAAGTGCCCCCACCATTACGTCCATCATTCCACAGAGACAATAGGTGGTACATATGATTCCCAGACGAAGGATACCATAGCGGATAACCTCCGGGTCCGTAGAATAAAGCTGTAACAGAGTTTCGGCGCAAATATATACCAGATTACCAAACACAAGACCCACTATAATGACACAAAGCTCGCAGATGACCACAACCTTTGCAATTCTTTTATATTTCTTTGCACCGAAATTCTGCCCTGCGAAGCTAATGGCTGTCTGGTGAAGCGCATTCATTGCCGTATAAACAAAGCCTTCGATATTTCCGGCAGCCGTATTCCCTGCCATTACGATACTTCCGAAGGAGTTGATGGAGGATTGAATCAGCATGTTGGAAACAGAGAAAAAGGCTCCCTGTACCCCTGCCGGCAGACCGATACGAATCATTTTCAATAGTTTATCCGGCACAATTCGAAGCCTTTTGAGCTTCAGCTTAAGCTCTCCATCATAGCAAATCAGACATCTGATTACCAAAAATGCAGATATTGCCTGGGAAATTACCGTGGCCCATGCGACACCGGCTACCCCCATATGAAAACAAATCACAAATATAAGATTCAAAACCACATTAATCACGCCTGCAAAAAGCAGATAATACAAGGGTCTTTTGGTATCCCCTACCGCACGAAGAATGGCGCTGCCAAAGTTATAGAGCATCATCACCGGCATACCTACAAAATAAATTCTCATGTAAAGTACGGAGTGTTCAATAACATCCTCCGGGGTTGCCATCAGGGTAAGCGCAGGTCTTGCCACAAAAACCCCCAGAAAAATAAGTATTACTCCACTGATAAGTGCTGTGGTGATAGCGGTATGAAGCATTTCCTCCAGCTCTTTCCTCTGTCCAGCTCCGTAAAAGCGCGCAACCATTACATTGGCACCTACGGAAAGACCAATAAATACATTTACAATTAAATTGATAAGAGAACCACAGGAGCCCACCGCCGCTAAGGCTTCGTTTCCTGCGAATCTTCCTACTACCACGATATCTGCCGCATTAAATAAAAGCTGTAAAACACCGGACAACATCAGCGGTAGAGTAAATAACAATATTTTAGGCAAAAGTGCTCCATTACACATATCTATTTCATATTTATTTTTCTTTACTGTTTTCTCTTCCATTTTTTAACCTCTTTTGACATTCCTAACCTCAAGTATACTACTTCTTTCCAAAAAAACAATATTTTAAAATTCTACTATTTCTTTACCATTTTTTAGCCGAAATACATATTGAGTAGGTTATAAAGCAACAGGACAAGGAGGTCGGGCAATGGAAAAAGATACACGTTTAATCAATATTTATCTTAAAATTCATAATAAACGTTCTCTGACCATGGATGATTTACAATATCTGGCGCTGTATTCTCCGGAATGCTTTGAGAAAACCTGTAAAAATGTGGTGTACAATTTCCCCAATGCCAAGCCTATCATGGAGCCAGCATCTGTGGAAGCACCTGTACCTGAGACTTCTTATGTACCTTTAGAGAAAGAGCCTGCTCCCACCTTGGATGTATATATATCAGAGCAAGGTAAAATACGACAGGTGCTCAATAACCTGCGCCGTTTAGAGCACAACGATTTACCACAGACAAATGTTAATGCTGTGGAAGTGAAAAATCTATTGGGGAATCTCTTCATGGAGCTTTTATTCCCTCACAATGATCAGTCGAGTACTTTAAATATGCCAAGTGCAGAAAACACTTCTTCCATTGACTTTAAGGTATAATAAAAGGAGAAACGCCACCCTGACGTTTCTCCTTTATCAAATTTATAGCTGATACTTACATATTCTTTAAAACCTCAAATCTCTCCTTCAAATCATCGGAAACCTCTCTGACCATTGTTGCTGATGCAGCAATTTCCTCTGTACTTGCCGCCAGATTGCTGATTCTTTCATTCACATCATCCACAATCTTCATGAGACGCTCAGATTCTGCTGTCAGAACAGTTATGGCACTTACAATTTCATCTTTGTTCTTGTTACTGCCCATTGCGGTATCCTTACTGGATTCACTTAAGGTCTTAATCTGTTCTGCTACTACTGCAAAGCCTTTCCCTGCTTCGCCGGCTCTTGCAGCTTCAATGGAAGCATTTAAGGAAAGTAAATTTGTCTGGTTAGCCACCTGGGTAATATTATTGTTATTGTTCTCCAGCTGTGCTAAAAGACCATTGATTATGTCAAAGGACTTCTTCATACTTTCGCAGAAATGTACTACATCCATCATACTGCCACTGATATTGCTGCTTTCCTCGGCGTTGCTGTTATTTCCTTTTACCATTTCAGAGATGGACTCGTTCAATGTTTTCAAATCCTCATTTGCCGCTTCCAGCATTTCGCTGAGAATCCTGTTTTTCTCTAAAATCTCATGGTTCTTCTCTTCGACTTCCAAAGAAATCTCTTCCTGTTTTTTCTTTTCCTCTAAAACAGAATCTTTTATATAATGGACACAATTTCCGGCACAGTTATTTCCATTATGGATGGCGGTGGCCATATCCTTACATGATTCATAGCCACAGGAACCACAATTTATCTTTCTGGCTGCTTCGGAATCCTTATGCAGGCTTCTGAAAATAGCATCTAACTCCTGTGCATTTGGTTTGACGACTAATTTATCAGCGGATCTATTGGTGTACGTTCTGATAAAATCCTTTAACTCCAGCTTCTTAAACTGCTTATTTAAGGCTGCCAGACGTTTCTTTGGAGTACTCTTCGTCTGCCATGCACCACCGGACTTCTTTTTGCTGGTCGCTTAGATTTTTTGGATATCATAGAGAAAATC
>CAZOSU010000289.1:0-3902 GCA_964582515.1 uncultured Acetatifactor sp.
ATACCGTCTTGCTGAAATTGAAAAGCTGGCGGCGAATAAGGTAAACAGCAAGTGGATGTTCGTCAAGGGAAGTATTGCAGACAAGAATCTGATGGATGCGTTGTTTGCTGAACATAAGCCGGATGTTGTGGTGAACCTTGCTGCTCAGGCGGGCGTGCGCTATTCTATTACCAATCCTGATGCATATATCGAATCAAACCTAATTGGTTTTTACAATATTCTTGAATGTTGTAGGAAGCATCCTGTAAAACACTTAGTGTATGCCTCCAGTTCCTCAGTATATGGAAGCAATACGAATGTGCCGTATTCCACAGAAGATAAGGTGGATAATCCTGTTTCGCTATATGCGGCTACAAAAAAAAGCAACGAGCTGATGGCACATGCTTACTCTAAACTATACAATATTCCGTCCACAGGGCTGCGCTTTTTTACGGTATACGGTCCTGCGGGACGACCTGACATGGCATATTTGGCTTTACCAACAAGTTACTTAAGGGCGAAAATATCCAGATATTTAATTACGGCAACTGTAAACGCGATTTCACCTATGTGGATGATATTGTTGAGGGCGTGAAGCGCATTATGATGTGTGCACCGGTAAAGAAAAATGGTGAGGATGGTTTGCCAATTCCACCATATGCAGTATATAACATCGGCAATAGCCATCCTGAAAATTTGCTGGACTTTGTTCAGATCCTCTCGGAAGAACTGGTGCAAGCAGGCGTGTTGCCAGAGGATTACGATTTTAACGCACATAAGGAGCTTGTGCCCATGCAGCCCGGTGATGTGCCGGTGACTTATGCAGATACCAGTGCGTTGGAAGAAGATATAGGTTTTAAACCTAACACCAGTTTACGGGAAGGCCTGCGGAAGTTTGCACAGTGGTATAAGACGTTTTATTTGGTGGAATGAGAGGAAAAGAAAATGAAGATTGCGGTTGCTGGAACAGGCTATGTTGGATTGTCTATTGCAGTGTTGCTTTCACAGCATCATGATGTGACGGCTGTGGACATTGTTCCTGAAAAGGTGGAGATGTTGAATCGCCGTCAGTCTCCGATTCAGGATACTTATATCGAAAAGTATCTTGCGGAGGATTTGGCGGGCGAGAGAAAGCTCCATTTGAGAGCGACGATGGATGCTGAATCTGCTTATCGCGATGCAGAGTATGTTGTAATTGCTGCGCCGACCAACTATAATAGTAAGATGCACTTTTTCGATACTTCTGCTGTGGAAAGCGTGATTGAACAAGTGATGTGCGTCAATCCTGATGCGATCATGGTTATCAAATCAACCATCCCGGTAGGGTATACGGTATCCATTCGCGAGAAGTATCACTGCGATCATATTCTTTTTAGTCCTGAATTCTTGAGGGAATCCAAGGCGCTATATGATAATTTGTACCCCAGCCGTATTATCGTTGGAACAGATATGGAGGACGCAAGGCTGATCGAAAAAGCCAATGAATTTGCTGCTCTTCTCCAGGAAGGTGCAGAAAAAGGTGAAGTTCCTACCTTTATCATGGGATTCACTGAGGCAGAGGCTGTAAAGCTGTTTGCCAATACGTATCTTGCGCTGAGGGTGTCCTATTTCAATGAACTAGATACGTATGCTGAAATGAAAGGATTGAATACGCGCCAAATCATTGACGGCGTTTGCTTAGATCCACGTATCGGTTCACATTACAACAATCCGTCTTTCGGCTATGGAGGCTATTGCCTGCCAAAGGATACGAAGCAGCTTCTTGCCAATTATCAAGATGTTCCTGAAAACCTAATCGAAGCTATTGTACAGAGCAACCGGACGCGCAAAGACTTTATCGCTAATCGGGTGCTGGAACTGGCCGGCGCTTATGGCGAGAATGATGAATGGAACGCGGAGAAAGAAGGAAGTGTTGTCATTGGCGTTTATCGCCTGATTATGAAGGCTGGTAGTGACAACTTCAGACAAAGCAGCATCCAGGGCGTTATGAAGCGCATCAAAGCAAAGGGTGCGAAAATAATCGTCTATGAACCTACTCTTGGAGACAATGAAACGTTTTTTGGTAGTAGGATCGTGAATGACATCCTTGAATTTAAGCGCCAAGCTGATGTTATTATTACGAACCGCTATGATGCGACGCTAGATGATGTTGCTGACAAAGTATACACAAGGGATCTTTTTCAAAGGGACTGAACTAAAGAATAATATGTTTTACGGGCAACCAAGAACGATAAGGAGTAAATCACCATGATTCCTAAGACCATCAACACCTACGGCTATACACCTTCTGAGTATTTGCGGTTTAAGAAATTTGCCTGGAAGATGCTGTTCAGTTTCGGTCTGACATACATGTTTTTCTACAACGGCAGACAGAATATCAACCTCGTCATGACGCAGATGGCCGAGGGCCTTGGCTCCACCACCGCCGCCATGGGCGTTGTGTCCTCCGCGCTCTTCTGGTGCTATGCCTTCGGTCATTTGATCAACGGCCGCTTGGGCGCATACTTCGGCTATAAGAAATTCATGATGTTCGGCATCGCCGCATCGGTCGTTATCAATGTGATTATTTCTTTCCAGCATTCCATCTTCGTTATTGCTGTGCTGTGGGGGCTCAACGGCTTCTGTCAGTCGATGGTGTGGTCCAATGGCTTGGGCGTGCTCAACAAATGGTGGCCCAAGAAGGAGCGCGGCTTCGCTTCTGGTCTTGCCACAGCTTTCTCAGGCATGGCGCAAGTAGTCACGTACCTGACCATCCTTTTGTGCATGGACATGAACCCCGAATGGGGCTGGCGCGCCGCCTTCCGCTATCCCATGGTGCCCATGGCGTTGATGCTCATCGCCTTTGCGATTTTCTTTAAGACCCGTCCCGAGGACATCGGCCTCAAACCCTTTGAGGAAGAGGATAAGGAAGCCGCCGTGCGCGACGCTGCACTTGAGGCGGACATTGCGAAAAAGGGCTACCTCTACCCCTACAAGGTGCTCTTTTCCGAGCCCAAGATCATCGTTTTCTGTCTAATCTCCGCCATTGCGGGCATCGGTCGCTACGGATTGCTTACATGGGTACCAACGTACTTTACAGAATCCATGGGGCTTTCCATCAAAGCAGGTATCTTCAGTTCCATCCTGCTACCCATGGGTCAAGCTTGCGCGATGTTCATTTTCCCGCTGATCACCGACAAGGCGTTCAAGGGCAAACGCGAGCCCATGCTGGTTCTTGCGTCTGTCGTCACCTTCTTTGGCATGATCACCTTTCCCTTCATTGAAACCCAGTCCCTCGCCTCGGGGATGCTCTTCCTAGTAGGGGTATCGAGCATGGTAGAGGGTGTCGTATGGGCGGTTGCTGGCGACATGGGTGGCCGAGCGTTTTCTTCCACTGTGGTTGGCGTGCTTGACTGGGCAGTCTATATGGGTGCAGCCATTCAAGCATCGATTTTTGGCTTCGTAAAAGATACGTTTGGTTGGTCTGCAATCTTCATTACAATCAGCTGCCTGTACATTATTATGTTGGCACTCACTCTTTCTGTACGCAAGATGAAAGTGACTAAGCTTTAATAATTAGGCGCTGTGGTACTATAATCGGTAATGTTTTAACAAGACGGAAAGACATCAGCACAAGGAATCAACCTTGTGCTTTTTAATTTGTTCAAAAACAATACCCACAATATATATTGTTTCGCACTCTAGGTGTTTGTGAGGGGATGCTTTCTTGCTACAATGATAGTAGAGGGAGGCGGTGTACGGATGCAGATGTTTGGTAGGACGGTCATATATACGGATGCTTCTTCCGTGACCGCTGATAATGTACGTGATGTATTGAGCAAGGCGCTGGCTGTACACCATAAGAACCAGGCCGAAATTGACTACCTGTATAGCTACTACAAGGGCAAAACTCCTATTCTACAAAAGAAGAAGGAGGTACGCCC
>CAZOSU010000290.1:0-3899 GCA_964582515.1 uncultured Acetatifactor sp.
AAACGAGGAAAATATGAGCAAAATCGGAATTATCGGAGCAATGGAGCTGGAGGTAGAAACCTTAAAAGCTCAAATGAATGTTGAAAAGAAAACCGTGAAAGCAGGCATGGAGTTCTACGAGGGAACTCTGGATACTGCCAATGTAGTGGTGGTTAGATGCGGTATCGGCAAGGTAAATGCAGGTATCTGCGTACAGATTTTAGTAGATTTGTTTGATGTAACCCACATTATTAACACCGGTGTAGCAGGTTCCTTAAATCCCAAGCTGGACATCGGCGAAATCATCATCTCCAAGGATGTTATCCATCACGATGTGGATGTGCGTGTCTTTGGTTACCCACTGGGCGAGGTTCCACAGCTGGGCTGCAGAGAATTTATCGCTGACGAAAAAATGGTAGAGCTTGCATTGGAAGCCTGTAAGGAAGCCGGTCTCCAGACCACCACGGGAAGAGTAGTCAGTGGTGACCAGTTCATTTCCAGCAGCGAGGTAAAGAATCACTTAATCGAAAACTTCGCCGCAGACTGTGCGGAAATGGAAGGCGCATCCATCGCCCACGCTTGCTACCTGAACAAGGTCCCCTTCGTCATCATCCGTGCCATCTCCGATAAGGCAGACGGCAGTGCCGAAATGGACTACCCCACCTTTGAACGAGAAGCAGCACACCACTGCGCAGAGATTACCAAGAGCTTTGTACAAAAGCTGTAAATATTCTACGAAGAGCCTCCCGGCTAGGGAGGCTCTTGTCATATCCTTTATCCTTTTCCTGTCATTTCCTTTGTGACCATATGAATATGCTCCGGGAGAAATGGCTTTGTAACATAGGCAATTTCTTATAATGGTGTTATTTTTTTATTTTGTCCTTTAAATAAAGCTCTTCAAACTTCTCAATCTCCATAGGCCTTGCAAAGAAGAAGCCCTGGAACATATCGCATCCGATGCTGGTAAGGAAATCCACCTGCTCCTGGTTTTCCACACCCTCCATGATAACCGGCATCTGTAGCTGCTTGGACATTTCGATGATGGTCTGGAGGATAATCTTGCTTCTATCCTCATTGTCCGAACGCTTCAGGAAAGCCATATCCAGCTTCAATACATCCACCTGAATTTCCTTTAGCATATTTAAGGAGGAGTATCCGCTTCCGAAATCATCCATCTCTACGATGAAGCTCGCCTCACGAAGCATTTTTATCAGCTCTAGCTGTCTGGGAAGGTTTACCATAATGGCACTTTCCGTAATCTCCAGCTTTAGGTTCCTGGGATTAATATCGTATTTCTCCACAAGTCCCGTAAACTCCTTGTAGATGTTCATAAAGTAGAAATCTTCGGGAGAAATATTTACCGAAATATAGGTATCCTCGTTCCCTTCATCCTTCCACTTGCGAAGCTGCTTACACGCCAGCTCCCATACATACTTATCAAGTCTTGAAATCAGACCATTCTTCTCAAATACCGGGATAAATTCGCCGGGAAGCATCATGCCCTTCTTGGTATGTATCCAACGTACCAGCGCCTCTGCACCATTCACCTCACCCCTGGTATTAATCTGCGGCTGGAGATAAATCTTTAGCTCATCCTTTTCAAAAGCACGAGAGAAGTCAGCGATTAGCTCCTGCTCCCTCACCGCAGCCTCGCGAAGCTTGTCATCGTAATAGGCCACTCTTTTCTCATAATCACCCTTGATGGAATCAATAGCCATCTGGGCTCTGTCACACATGGCGCAGATGGGCATCTCCCGGTCTACCACCTCATACACACCCACATAAATAGTCAGGGGATAGGATTCCCTGCCATTGATATGCGCCACATTTGCGGGACCTTCAATAAATACCTTCTCATCAAATCTTCTCTTAGGCATCAAAAGCCCATATCTGTCATTGCCAAGACGACCATAGACATCCATATCATCACAACGCTCTTTTAACACATTGGCAATCGTCTGTAGCATTTGATTTCCTGTCTCTGTTCCAAAAATATCATTCACCAGCTTAAACTTGTGAATATCCGAGCATACCAAAAGGAATTCTTCCCCCGGATTGTCCTGCAGAAGCTGCGCGGCACGCAGATAAAATGCTTCCTTGTTGAAAATCCCTGTAAGTGGGTCATGGGCTTCTAAGAATTTCTGTCTCTCGTACTCCTCCACCTCCACGGTACGGTCCTTAATTACAAATACACTGCCTACAAAACGTCCTCTCTTGTCAATCTGCTTGTGACACTGCACATTGATGTGAATGGTCTTTTCCTCACACTTGAATCGCTTGGAATAGACACCATCATCCTTTTTCTTCGCATTAAAATCCATACACCACTGATAGATGGGGTGTTTTCCGTAAAATTTTAATGCATCATTCATGCTGAAGTATTTTCTTGCCGCCTTATTGGCATAGATACAAATATTCTCCAAATCCAGAATGATAATCATATCCAGCATGTCCTCGCCTACGAACTGCAGGCTGCGGTCCAGAAACTGCTGCGGAATAAATATCATGGACGCATAATATATGGCAATTCCCGCCAAGCCATAGGCAAGTACGGAAATATCCACCTCCGTGCTAAAGTACATCTTCACCATATTCAGCACAAATACAAAGCCGATTACTCCCATAATCATAAAATACTTGCTGTGGTATGGTGCCGGTGTCTTGTACATTTTATAAAGAAGAGTGTTAATACAGAGAATAACCAATAAGCATATCAAAACATAATGTAGCCAGAAAAAGAATGTAGGAACATAATCATATACGTTCCGGCCATCCAACGTTCCGATAATTTCCAACGTATAGGCATGCTCAAAGAAAATATTGGTCAGCATGGAAAGATTATCCGCAACCGCCACCAGCATGGAGTAACGGATGACATCCTTGCGCACCTTAATACCACAGAAGGTCAGAATGAAGCCCAGCAAAAAGAACATCAGCCAGGTCACGCCTGCAAAATTCAGGGACATACATACGGAAGCAACCCGCATGTCTCCGGACATCATTCGTATATAATTCACAAACACTACAAACAAACCGGAGGACAAAATCTGCACCACTAGCTGCTTTATTTTTCCGGTTTGCTTACGGCACATATATAAACAGGTGGCCATGGCAAACATAACCATTTTGAAAGACATATCATACCAAATCATAGGATAGTACACCTCATTTTAGTTCGTAATACCATAGTACCATTTCATGTGAAAAATGTCTATTTATTTATTCATTTTCGGAATTTTCTGGTATATTTTAACAAGGATTTACGTGGCTATTTTTTGCGTTTTGTACTATTTAAGCGTTTGTTCAGGCGCAGAAGCGTCTCCTTCTCCACCTTTATCCCTGCAAGTCCCACCATATTCGCAATACGAATTACGGTAAAACCGGCAGCCATCTGCCACATATCCTTATTTTTCAGCATGGAAGCAAAGGTACCGCCATTGCCCTGCTTTCCGCTGCCGGAAGTGTTTTTCGGCAGGCCCTTTACAAGCCCCAGAAGAAAATGCACTATATAAAGCTTTCCCCGCAGAGTACGCATCACATCTCCCAGGGTATCGTTAATAGACAGATATCCCTCCGGCGCAGTAATCTCAAACCAGTTCAAAATAGCGCCCTGTTCTTTAAACCGGTAGCTTTCATTGAAGGTATCCACCTTGCAAATACAGCTCCGGTCAGTGCACACCCCCGCTACCGCCCTTAGCTCTGTAGTACCCTCATTGGGCACTTCAAAGTAAAAGAAATGCTCCGGGCAGGATTTCTTCCCAAGAGATACCCCATCTGCAAACAGCTCTACCTCCGGTTGATTGGAGTAAACGGTCACCTTCGTAACCTCCTCCACTCTGTCCACGTAACGCTTGCCGCATATATGCACAAACGGCTCGTCGGAAAGCCATGCTTTATATGCATAGAATGCATCCTTTTTA
>CAZOSU010000291.1:0-3878 GCA_964582515.1 uncultured Acetatifactor sp.
ACAGTTTGAAGAAGAACAAAAATTTTATCAGTGGATGAAAGACACATTTAAGTAAATAGTATACAATGCAAATGTTAGCAAGACTTAAGCGTTTCAATAGAATTGATATTTAGGGAGCGGAGTAAAATCACTCGATACTTTCATGCTTAGGGAGAGTTTGAAAGCAACTGATGAATCAAAATCACCTGTTCACTTTTGACTTAAGTGAACAGGTGTGTCATATTTTGGATTAACAAGTAAGCGTAAGCAGCCGCACTGCATTTTTTTCAAAAATCATCTCTTTTTCAGAATCACTGAAAGCACATTGCTCTATGAGCCTTATCACATCCCCTTGCTCCTGCCAGGGAGAGTCAGTGGCAAACAAAATCCTATCACAGCCATGATTTTTTGCCAGTCTTGCAAAATTTTCCACAGTCAAATTATACTCTAAATAAGGTTTCTTATCATAATCCGGCAGGGGCGTAATTTCACCAATGGAGAAGGCAGTGTCAAAATATACCGGAGCACCTGCTAAATCCCTTTCCACGTCCTCCCAGCAGCCCCAGCCGCCCATATGGGCCAGAACAAGCTTTGGGGGTGCAATTTCCTTAAGAATCTTTAAAACATGCTTCACAGAGGCATAATCGTGGTCGTAGATGCCGATATCGATGCCGGCATGGGTAATCACAATCATATCCAGCTCTGAAGCAATATCTATGATATTCATCATCTTGGGATGGTCCAGGTCATATTTCTGGTAGGCAGGGTGGATTTTGATACCCGGAATCCCGGCATTTTTCAGCCTGGTAAGCTCTTCTCGGATGTTCTCATAATCCGGATGCATTCCACCAAAAGCAATAATTCCTTTTTCTAGTAGTTCGTCCTTGGTGGTAATAAATGAGGCATTAAGCTTCTCCACCTGCTCCGGTGAGGTCATTACCGGCAGATTTACGCTGTAGGTGATACCTGCTTTCTTC
The DNA here is from genome assembly GCA_964582515.1 of uncultured Acetatifactor sp. Taxonomy (GTDB): domain Bacteria; phylum Bacillota; class Clostridia; order Lachnospirales; family Lachnospiraceae; genus Acetatifactor. The sequence continues at coordinate 957 of CAZOSU010000291.1, forward strand.
ATGGAGTTAAGCAGACCGGTTATGGAACCGTCGGTAAAAGGTTTTGTGCAGCTTTCCTTTGCAAGATTATTTACCACCTTTTGGGCAATTTTTTCCGGAAATGTATGTGTGTGAAAATCAATAATCATAGTACTTTATTCCTTTTTAATAATATTCTTCTTTAGTTTATTCTTTTATTTAGTAAAAATCAATAAAGAATTTAGCAATTCGCAGAAGTAAAGTGTTGCGCTAGTCCTATGTTTTAGGTTATACTAGTAGATAGGAAAATATAGGTACGAAAGGGTAGAGGATTCAAAATGAAACAATTGATGTTAGGAAATGCAGCCATTGCCCGTGGTTTATATGAGGCAGGCTGTAGCGTGGTTTCCAGTTATCCCGGAACTCCCAGCACGGAAGTTACGGAGGAAATTGCAAAGTATGATGAGGTATATTGTGAATGGGCACCAAATGAGAAGGTAGCCATGGAGGTTGCTTTTGGAGCATCCCTTGCAGGTAAGAGAAGCTTCTGCGGTATGAAGCATGTTGGTCTTAATGTTGCAGCTGACCCTTTATTTACCGTATCCTACACCGGTGTAAACGGAGGTATGGTAATTGTAGTGGCAGATGATCCGGGGATGCATTCTTCCCAGAATGAGCAGGATTCCCGCCATTATGCCAAGGCATCCAAGGTTCCCATGCTTGAGCCGGCAGATTCCGCAGAGTGTCTGGAGTATACCAAGCTGGCTTATGAGATTTCAGAGAAGTTTGACACACCGGTTTTTATCAAGACCTGTACCAGAGTGGCACATTCCCAGAGTGTAGTAGAAACCTCTGAAAGAGTGGTTCCTGAGACAAAGCCTTATGAGAAAAATATTGCGAAGAACGTAATGATGCCGGGCAATGCTAAGAGAAGACACCCGGTAGTAGAGCAGAGACTGGCGGACCTTGCAGAATATGCGGAAACGTCACCTCTTAACAGAGTGGAAATGGGGGATACAAAGCTTGGAATCATCACCTCGTCCACCAGCTATCAGTATGCCAAGGAGGTGTACGGTGAGGGCGCAAGTATCTTAAAGCTGGGTATGGTATGGCCACTCCCGGCAAAGCTGATTAAGGACTTTGCCTCCAGGGTGGAGAAGGTTGTAGTGATTGAAGAGCTTGACCCTTTTATTGAAGAGTACTGCAACAGCATCGGTGTGGAGGTATGTGGTAAGGAACTGTTCCCATTAATGGACGAGTTTTCCCAGAACCAGATTGCAGCTATCATGGGCAGAGAGGTGCCGGAAGGAATCACATTGGAAGAGAATATCCCGGTACGTCCTCCGGTAATGTGTGCAGGCTGTCCACATCGTGGCATGTTCTACACCTTATCTAAGAATAAGTGTACCGTTCTGGGTGATATCGGATGCTACACCTTAGGTGCAGTGGCACCGCTTAGTGCTATGGATGTAACCTTATGTATGGGTGCTTCCATCAGCTCCGTACATGGATTTAACAAGGCCTTGGGCACAGAGAGCGAGGATAAGACCGTAGCAGTCATCGGTGATTCCACCTTTATGCACTCCGGTATGACAGGTCTTGCAAATATTGCATATAACCAGAGTAATTCTACGGTTATTATTTTAGATAACTCCATCACCGGTATGACCGGACATCAGCAGAATCCTACCACAGGCTACAACATCAAGGGTGACCCGGCAGGAAAGATTAATTTAGAGGCACTTTGCAAGGCCATGGGCTTTGAGCGTGTGCGCGTGGTAGACCCATATGATCTTGCGCAGACTGATAAGGTGCTGAAGGAAGAGCTTGCAGTAAATGCTCCCTCCGTAATCATCAGCCGCCGTCCATGCGCACTGCTTAAGACTGTGAAGGCAAAGCCTGCACTTACCTGTAACCCGGATAAGTGTAAGAGCTGTAAGATGTGTATGAAGCTTGGCTGTCCGGCAATTAGTATGAAGGGTGGTAAGGCTGTGATTGACAAGACACTTTGTGTAGGCTGTGGTGTCTGTCAGCAGTTATGTAAATTCGGAGCATTGGAGGCATAAAGAGAGATGAGTATGACGAAGAATATTATGATTGTTGGTGTAGGCGGACAAGGTTCTCTTTTGGCCAGCAAAATGTTGGGAAAGCTGTTATTGTCCCAGGGCTATGACGTAAAGGTCTCAGAGGTTCATGGTATGAGCCAGAGAGGCGGTAGCGTAGTTACCTATGTAAGATATGGCGAGAAGGTATATTCTCCTGTGATTGATAAGGGTACCGCGGATTTTATCATTTCCTTTGAGAAGCTAGAGGCATCCAGATGGATTTCTTATCTGAAAAAGGGTGGTAAGATTATCGTTTCCAACCAGGAAATCGACCCCATGCCGGTAATCATCGGTGCAGCTACATATCCGGAGAAGCTTATCGAAAAGATGAAGGCGGCAGGTGCAGACGTGGATGCCATTGATGCGCTTGACCTTGCCATGGAAGCGGGGTCTCCCAAGGCTGTAAACTTGGTACTTATGGGAAGATTGTCAAAATATTTTGATGCTTCGCAGGAAGCGTGGATGGAAGCTTTGGAGGCTTGCGTACCACCAAAATTCTTAGAGTTAAATAAAAAAGCTTTTGCACTAGGTCGCGATGCATAAAAATAGCTTTTTATAATAAACATAAGAAAGGGATAATGTAATGGGAAAAAGGTATTTTCAGCCGGAAATCGAAACGATGCCGGTAGAGCAGATTAAGGAACTGCAGAATGAGAGACTTGTGAAGCAGGTCCAGCATGTATGGGACAATGTACCATACTATCGTAAAAAAATGGAGGAGAAAGGGGTTACTCCTGCGGATATCAAGAGTATCGAAGACTTACATAAGCTTCCGTTCCTTACAAAGGATGATTTAAGAGATGCATATCCATATGGACTTATGGGAAAACCTTTAAAGGATTGTGTACGTATTCAGTCT
>CAZOSU010000292.1:0-3866 GCA_964582515.1 uncultured Acetatifactor sp.
GGGCGGCGTGGTAGAGCTGGTGAGCCGTGGGGTGGTAGCCTTTATTGCGGCGCATATGGCAAGCTATGCCGGCGTATGTGTGGCGAATGTGGCAGCCTGGCTCAGTGCCGGAGTATTTTTGTGGATTTGCTACATGTTCCTGATGAAGAAGATGCGTCGGGAGAAGGAAAGCTATCAGGCATCGCAAGGTGCGTAAGGGTGTATTATGAGATATCAGGAAGCAATTGATTATATTGAATCGTTAAGTAAATATGGCATTAAACCGGGTCTGGAAGCCATACATGAGCTTTGCTTAAGACTGGGGAATCCCCAGGACTCGCTGGAATTTGTCCACATCGCCGGTAGTAACGGAAAGGGCTCAACCCTTGCCTATGTATCTACGATTTTAAAATGTGCCGGGTATAAGGTGGGGCGCTATATTTCTCCCACAATTTTTGAGTATCGGGAGCGAATCCAAATCGGGGAAAAGCCCATTACGAAGAAGCGCCTGTGCCAGCTGACAGAGCAGCTAAAGAAGGTGTGCGAGGAGATGGTGGCGGAGGGGTTTGCACATCCTACGCCCTTTGAGTTCGAAACAGCCATGGCCTTTGTATATTTTAAGGAGATGGCGGTGGATATGGTGGTACTGGAAGCCGGTATGGGGGGAAGAGGAGATGCTACCAATCTGATTTCTACTACGAAGGTGGCAGTACTGGCATCCATCAGCATGGACCATATGCAGTATCTGGGGAACACGCTTGAAAGGATTGCTACACAAAAGGCTGGAATTATTAAGCCTGGATGTAAGGTGGTATCCCAGGAACAGGAGGAAGAAGCTGCGGCAGTAATACGCCGGGAATGTGAAGCGAAGGGAGTAGAGCTTACCTTTGCACAGCCGGAGAAATTAAAAAAAATCCATTATGCAGTTTCCGGACAGTCCTTCACCTATGGAGAATTCCGGAATATCAGGCTTCAGCTTCTGGGGACATATCAGATAGAGAATGCTATGCTTGCGCTGGAGGTAGTGCAGGCATTAAGAAGAAGCGGTATGAATATTTCTGAGGATTCAGTGTATGCCGGCTTCAAGGAGGCCAAATGGCCGGGACGCTTTCAGGTTATCGCAAAGAAGCCCTATTTTGTTGTGGATGGGGCTCACAATGAGGATGCAGCAAAGAAACTTGCAAAGTCTCTTGAATTTTATTTTACAAATAAGCGGATTATATTTATAATGGGAATATTAAGGGACAAGGAGTATGAGAAAATCATTCAACATACTGCCGGGTATGCGGAGCAGATTATCACGGTGAAGACGCCAAACAATCCCAGAGCCATGGATAGCTATGAGCTGGCCGGTGAGGTGGCAAGGGTGCATCCCAGTGTGACAGCAGCTGCAAGTCTGGAGGAAGCCGTAGAGCTTGCATATCTTCTGGCGGGGAAGGATGATGTGATTGTGGCCTTTGGTTCCTTATCCTATTTGGGAGCAATGATGAAGCTGGTAGAGAAACGATAGTGACTAGGAGTTTTAATAAATGTTTGATGAGAAAAAGATTGAAGAGGGCGTAAAGCTTATATTAGAGGGAATCGGCGAGGATGTGACCAGAGAGGGGCTTGTGGAGACTCCTCAGAGAGTTGCCAGAATGTATCAGGAGATTTTTGCCGGTCTGTATGAGGAACCGAGAGCCCATCTTTCCAAGGTATTTACCGTTGATAACAATGAGATGGTGTTGGAGAAGGACATTGTGTTTTATTCCTCCTGTGAGCATCATCTGATGCCTTTTTATGGGAAGGCTCATGTGGCTTATGTGCCAAATGGCAAGGTGGTAGGGTTAAGTAAGCTGGCAAGAACTGTGGAGGTATACGCCAGACGTCCCCAGATTCAGGAGCAGATGACGGGTCAGATTGCAGAGGCTATCATGGAGCATTTAGGGCCACAGGGAGTCATGGTGATGGTGGAAGCAGAGCATATGTGTATGACCATGCGCGGCGTTAAGAAGCCGGGAAGTAAGACTGTGACCATCGCCTGCAGAGGGGTGTTTGAGGAGAACGAAGCACTTCAGAACCGTTTTTTCCAGATGGTGAAGTAGGGGAAAGAAATGGAAAGAGTAAATCGCATTTTAGCAAATGGAACATACAAAATGCATCTTGAGAAAATAAGAGCAGCAGAAGAGGACCGACTCTTCTGCTGTCATAATATGGGGCATTTTCTGGATGTGGCAAGGATTGCCATGCAGTTAAATGCTCAGGAGGAGTTGGGAATTTCTAAGGAAATTATCTACGCTACTGCGCTATTACATGATATCGGGCGACATGTCCAATATATGGACGGTACACCACACGAGAGAGCAAGTGTAGCTCTGGCACCGGAGATAATGGAGGAATGTGGCTTTGATGAGAAGGAGCAGGAAGAAATACTGACGGCTATCGGGAATCATCGGAATAAGGAGATTGCCGGAGAAAAAAGTCTGTCGGGCATCATTTATCGTGGGGATAAGCTGAGCCGTCCCTGCTTTTGCTGCGAGATGGAGAGGGAATGTGACTGGAGTAAGTCCAAGAAGAATCTTTATTTGGAGTTTTAGGAATGCGGATAGGAAATCGAGAATTTGATATAAAAAATCATACCTACTGTATGGGAATATTGAATGTAACGCCTGACTCTTTTTCGGATGGCGGAAAGTGGAAGGATATGGATAAGGCATTGTTCCATGTGGAAGAGATGCTGTCGGAGGGCATGGATATTCTGGATGTGGGCGGAGAATCCACAAGGCCGGGGTATACAATGTTGCAGGACGAGGAGGAAATCAGCAGAGTTGTGCCGGTGATAGAGGCGGTGAAAAAACGCTTTGAGGTACCTGTTTCGTTAGATACCTATAAGTCCGCTGTGGCAAGGGCAGGAATCAATGCCGGAGCGGATATGATTAACGATATCTGGGGACTTAAATATGATGAGCAGATGGCGGGGGTAATTGCAGAGCATAACCTGCCCTGTTGTCTGATGCACAACCGGGAGGAGGGGGTGTATCTCTCCTTTATGAAGGATATCAAGGAGGATTTGCGTAAATCTGTGCGGATTGCACTAAGTGCCGGAATTACCGGGGATAAGATAATTCTGGACCCGGGCGTAGGCTTTGGAAAAACCTACGAACAGAATCTGGAGGTGATAAATAAGCTGGAGGAGCTGCATTGCTTTGACTTACCCATTCTGCTGGGCTGCAGTCGGAAATCGGTCATTGGTCTGACACTGGATTTACCCGTCGGGGAGCGTTTGGAGGGTACTTTGACTACCACCGTTATGGCGGTGATGAAGGGCTGCAGCTTCGTGCGTGTTCATGATATCAAGGAAAATGTAAGAGCTATCCGTATGGCGGAGGCTATTTTAGGACGGAGATAGTGGAAAGGTATGGATGAAATTCGGATTGATAATTTAGAGGTATATGCCTATCATGGGGTATTTCCGGAGGAGAATGAGAAGGGACAGCCCTTTTTTGTAAATATGGTGCTCTATACGGACTTGCGGAGAGCAGGGCAGACGGATGAGCTTACCCTGTCCACTCATTACGGAGAGGTATGCCATCTGGTGAATAACTGGATGAAAAGCCACACGGTGAAGCTGATTGAGACGGTGGCGGAGACACTGGCAGCAGAGATTCTGGGCACATTTCCTCTGGTACAGGCACTGGATATGGAGATTCGTAAGCCACAGGCACCCATTGGCCTTCCCTTTGAATGTGTATCTGTGAAGATTCATCGTGGCTGGCATACGGTATATGTGGCTATCGGCTCCAATATGGGGGAAAAGGATAAGTTTATTCAGCTGGGACTGGAGGAGCTGGATAAATTGCCGGATACACAGGTAGAGGCGGCATCGGATATTATTGTGACAAAGCCTT
>CAZOSU010000293.1:0-3855 GCA_964582515.1 uncultured Acetatifactor sp.
AAGGGGAATTGGAAAAATGTTTGGCTTCCATCTGCCGGAGAATTTCAACTCTCCCCTTATGGCGACCTCCGTCAAGGATTTCTGGCGCAGGTGGCATATGACATTGTCACGTTTTCTGACTACATATATTTATATTCCTTTAGGAGGAAACCGTAAGGGAAAATGGAAGAAGTGCCGTAATCTTTTGGTGGTATTTTTGGTCAGTGGCTTTTGGCACGGGGCTAATTGGACATTTGTAGTGTGGGGGCTTCTTCATGGCGGTGCCATGATTTTTGAGGAGCTGTTTCCGAAGCTGCGGTTTCGCTGGGATGCCCTTAACCGTTTGGGCACCGGTATCTTTGTGACATTGACGTTTGCAATTTTTCGCAGCGACTCTCTGGCGCAGGCAGGACTTTTGTTGGAACGGTTATTTACCGGAGGGAATACGGGATTTTTTGCTGGCATGTGCAATACCCTGCAGCTTCCGGAGACCTATGCAATGATTAAAGCATTGGAGATGATTGCCCCACAGTACCTGAATCCTTTTTATATGGGCTGCATGCTTTTGCTGCTTGCAGTTTCTGTTTGGCTGGTACGGGGAAAACGTGGGGAGGTGTGGATTGAGGAAAAGGGAAGGTCCTTTAGGGGCGTTATGACAGCGGCCATTATATTTATCTGGGCTTTTATTTCGCTTTCTCAGGTAAGCACCTTTTTGTACTTCAATTTCTAATGCGTAAATTACAAAGGAGAAGACATAGTGGAGAAGAAAAAAGCATTGAAAAGACTTTGCCTGTTAATCCTTGCATTGTTTTTTGCAGTGATAATTTTTGTATGGCTTCTGGATCCATTTTATCAATATCATGAGCCCTTTTTTGGACTGAAAAAGGTGCTTTATGACCGGGATAATCAGGTGCCTGGTACGATACGAAGCTTTGAATATGATGCGGTGCTGTTAGGCTCTTCCGTTGCGGAGAATTTTGACAGCAGCTGCATAGATAACGCATATGATTGTGAGACACTTAAGATTATCAGGTCTTCTGGCTCTGTAGCGGATTTGTTGTATTATCTGGAGCAGGCCCATGAAGAGCAGGAGCTTAAGAGGGTTGTCTGGTGTCTGGACCTGTTTGCGCTGATGGCGCCTTTGGAGGTGACATTATATGGGGAGGATATCCCGCGTTATCTTCATACGGAGAATGTGCTGGATGACATACCTTATATTTTTAACAAAGAAGTGATTTTTAAGAAGATACCCATGATGCTGGCCTATTCCTTTATGGACATAAATACCGGCGGACATGCATATGATTGGTCGGCGGATAAAACCTTTGATGCGGCGAAGGCCATGGCTGCATATGCCAAGCCGGCGGATGACAGTATAGTGGAGCCGGGGGATTTTTCATCGGATGTGGACATCATCGCGGAGAACATACAGGCAGTGGTCTTGGAGATACAGACCCATCCGGAAACGGAGTACACCATAATGTTTCCACCCTATTCCATGCTTTGGTGGGATTGTGGCTATGTGAATGGAGACAGTGAGAAGTATCTGTACGTTTTAGAGCAGGTGCTCCCTACACTTTTGGAGTGTGAGAACGCCACCGTACATTTCTTTATGGCAGAAAGAGATATTGTGTGTAATCTGGACAATTACATGGACATGATTCACTATTCACCGCAGATAAACCAGTATATGCTGGATGGGGTGGTTCAGGGGACACAGGAGGTGACCGGGGACAAGCTTGGGGAAACGTTGGCAAAGATGCAGGAGACCTTTGATTATATTATTTCCGAAGGGATTTATGAATATTATCCGAAAGATTAGAGATACGCAATGAGGCAGGTTTGTCAGAAACCTTTCTCATTGCGTATTTTTATTTACTGTATTGCTTCATATACAAGCTTTGTTTCTTCTGCATCATCGCCACTGAAATAGTAGGTTTCTCCGTAGGCTTCAAACCGGATGAACAGCTGGCTTTCCGGGTTTAAAAATACGGTGCAGCGGTCCCCCTCAGAGACCGTAAAGCTTCCCTTTTTCAGGGTATCCATGGAGGTACCGTGGTTTTTGGACATCTTGGGAAGCTCGGTGAGGAGCTCTGCATTTTGAATGCTGCCTAGAGAAATGACGTACTCCTCCTTCAAATGGCGGGCAATCAGGTGACTATCATCTACTTTCAGCTCAATGGGGGTAAATTCCAGCAAAATCACCCAGATACAAATGGCGGGAATGGATAAAAGGGAAAGTCCCGCAAAGCTGGTGAAGCCTTTTCCTACGGGGGTGGCCAGATTCATGGTGGTTCCAATGCCAACCCGCTTTTCCACCATGGAGTGCTTATCCTTGGGATTGTAATAAATGATGCCCCATAGCCAGTGGGAGTCATCATCCATAAAATCGTCACCCATCCTCTCATCATAGGCTGCGTCGATGCTGTTTTTTACCTTCATCATCCAAAGGAGCAGTGCCAAGGTGGCCAGAGTGTACAGCGCAGTAGCAATTCCAAAGATAGCAGTGAGCTGACCGTATTTGTCCAAGGCAAAAGGTATGCTGAGCATGTAGATGACACTTACCCAGCTGCAGAGGCACCAGAAATTCTTCCAAAGGTTCTTCTTGGCACGGTTATAATTGATATTTACATTGCTGTCCATGCTGATAATCTGGGTTTTCTGCTTATCCATCCACAGGGCAATGAGCCAGAACAGGGGGGCTATGGTGGCGAAGCTGATGGCCAGAATACGCATGGCGGTATCAGAGGCACCGGAAGCTGTATTCAGGCTCCAAAATAAAATAAGTACATTCAGGACATTTTGGGGCAGAAAATGATACCACCTTACTCTCCGTACACTGCTTGCGGCTTTCATTTCCGCATAGACAGGAAGCTGCTCCGGGTGGTTCCAGCCCTTTGCCATTTTCAGTTCCTTCAGCTTTTTATTCGCAATTCCAAATGGTACGAAGAAGGCAAAGCAGGTTGCTAAAAGCCATATCATCCATCCTGTCAGGAAGATAGAAAACCAAGGGACGAGGATTAGAGGGAGGGGAATGAGCAGCAGTACCCAGAGGTATTTTTTCATTCGTTTATGGTAGCTCTCCACGATTTTCAGTACATCCTCGTCCTTTCTATGCTCTTTATCGATGGTTACGCCAAAGTAAATGTTTTTCTTTGGTGTGGCGTCATTTTTTAGTAAGAAATACATAAGCAGTATAAAAGGATAAAGTATAATAACTAAAATTAATCCTATGATATTCATGTTTGTCCTCCTGTAGCGGTAATTTAATCCGGCAAAAGGGTATACGTTGTCTGTGAGTGGTCCATCCCGGGAGCGGCAGCGTAGTATTCATCTACCAGCGCCACAAATTCATCACGGTGGATTCCGCGGATACGTGCCTCTGAAATCAGCTGATGGAGCTGCTCCTTTGCCTCATTAGAAAGCTCCGGTATGGACGCGAATCTTTCCCGGATGCGTACGCCGTTTCTCTTATCTGTTACAATATAGCCCTCTTGCTTAAGGAGCTGGTAGGCCTTATTCACTGTCATGGAATTGATACCAATCTCCTCCGCCAAAGCCCGCACCGTGGGCAGCTTTTCTCCGGGCAACAGCTTTCCCTCAGAAATTCCTACCACAATCTGATTGCGAATCTGTTTAAATACCGGCACATCCGAGCCGTCCTGTAAAATAATTACCATAGTGTCACCTCCTCTTTGTATTATCTATAATAATACAAACAATACAAGAATGCAAGTATAAAAATCCCCCGGTGGGGAAGGCCTATTGATGGACGCGGAGCCCGCAACGGATGGATATGTCTTTTGAAGACACGCTCTCGCTCCGTGAAAAACGTAGCGGTACTAGGCTCGAAAAAACCTCGCCAAGTGCCGACGT
>CAZOSU010000294.1:0-3847 GCA_964582515.1 uncultured Acetatifactor sp.
TCAGCCTTTATTACCACTATTGTAGAAAATCTGACCACGAAGGCCACAGGCATTCTGGGGTAAAAATGCAGAAAAAGAGTAAGGGCTCCCTTATAGATTTTGTGACAGTAATGCTAACCATCGTAGCCATGCTTGCCATATTGGCGGTATTTTTTCAGGTATCTGAGCTACTCATTATTCGAATGGATGTGAGTCAGGTAACTAGGCGATACATGCTGCGTATGGAGACAAAGGGCTTTCTGGAGGAGGAGGACATGAGAGCGCTGGAGGAAGAACTGGCAGCGCTTGGCCTTGGAGATATTGATTTGTCCGGCAGTACTCTTACGCCGGTAGCGTATGGTGAAACCATCGTTCTAAGCGTTAGAGGAAGGATAATCGGCAGAAGCATGAAAGAAGATGGGGGATGGCCTTTGGAATGGACAGAGAGGGACTATGAAGTGGAAGAAAAGCGAATGTCGACGGCGAAGAATTAGGTGCTGTGGCAAGAGTGGGGGAAAAATAGAGATTGTGGTAGGAATGTTTTTCATTATGCTGGTGCTTGTGGTAGTGCTTTTTCAGATAAAGCTTTTGCAGTATCAGACAATAGGGGCATATGTGGAGGATTCTCTGACAGCGTCAGGCTTGGCGGCGGCGGTAATTGATGTAAGGGAATATGGCCGGACTCACACCATTTTGGTGGAGAGCCCGGCGGGCTCCTTTGAGAAGTTTAAGGAAGCCCTGCGATATAACCTGAAATTGGATGAAGAGCTACGGAGTACAAATGAGGAAGTATTGAAGGGGAAGGTGGATATTTTGACCTACCAGATATTCAATGTGTGTGGAGACGTGGTGACAGTTTATCATTTTCGAGAGGACGGAAGTCTTTTAAGCACGGAGAGTATTGCTTTGGCACAGGCCTATCTGCCCGATGGAAACAAGGTTGAGACAACCGCAGTGTACAGTAAGGTGGGCTTTTATGTGGCAGGATTAAATGGGGGATGGATATATGCTACCAAAGAGAAAGCAGTGGATATAAAAGGAGAGGGATAGCCGTGAAGAGAAGTATTTTGCCGGTCACCATAGTGAGTGCCTTTCTGGCGTCGGTGGTGACATTTGTTGTGCTTTTAAATGTAGAAAAAAATATACTGAGCAATTATGAAAGGGGAAATGTGTGGGTGCTACAGGAAGAGATGCCCGCAGAAACAGAATGTACAGAGGAAAATCTGTTACGTTATTTTGGACAAGCTTCCGTAGACAAGGGAATGATTCCGGATGGAAGTATAGCAAGCCCTGAAGCTTTGGTGGGGATGCGGAGCAGAATCACTTTATCGAAGGGATGTATTGTAACTTTGGGGATGTTTACCGGAGAAAAGGATGTGCTGGCATCCATGACAGAACCGGTGATTGCAGGATGTAAAGCGGAGGACTTATATCAGCTGGTGAGTGGTACCTTGCGGAAGGGGGACAGAATACATTTGTATACTGTGGATGAGGAATCAGGAGAGATGTGGCTTTTGCGGGAAAATGTGCTGGTTTATGAGGTCTTTGATTCTGCGGGGAAGGAGATTGCCTCTAACGATGGAGAGACCGCAGCGGCCAGAATTAATATCGTGCTGGAAAAAGAGGATGCAGAGGTGTTTTATGGAGAGCTGTATAAGGGGTCTTTGCGGGTTGTGAAAGTGTGCTGATGGTGCATGGGTGTGATTGGACCTTGAAAAGTGAATAGTGAAATTAGCCAGAGTAAATACAAGAAAAAATGGAGATAAGGATGCAAATGTGGTATAATTGTTTTGAACTAAGAGGCTCGCCATGTCAGTATTCGAGAAATGTTTGAGGAAACAGAAGGTACATTGAGTAAGAAGCTGCAAGGGTACTCATTGGTAAGTATATCGAAGGTAGGCGGAGGTATATTGACAAGGGACAGCACTATGAGCGGTGTAAAAGGATTAAGCTTGTAAATCAGCCGGGACGTCCTTTTGCAGATAAAGAAGGGGTGCAGTTCAGAGTAAAATGAGGAGAAAAGAAGGATGAAAAAGAGATTTATATACATTCTGTTAGTTTTGGCACTTGTGATGACCGGCTGCGGAAGGAAAGTGGAAGAAAATGATGTGGTATCTGACAGTCAGGTAGTGGTGCAGGCTACGGATGCTTTGGTGGATGTGCCGGAGAGAACGGCGGTGCCTGTGCAGAAGGCGGAAGCTCCTGAGCAGACGGAAAAGCCAGCGGAGGCTACGAAAGCTCCTGTAGTGACTTAGCTCCTACACCAACTGCAAAGCCTACCGAAGCTCCTATGAAAGCTCCGGCATTGAATAGAAAGAGATTATTTCGGCTGGCATTAGAGTTAGACGGTTGTAAAAGTTTTGAAGGAGGAATAGGGTATGAGTAAATTTTTTGAAGAAACTATGCAAGGCTTACTGGAAGCAGTTGCCATTGAAAAAGGCGAGATTCCCCTTACAGAAAAAAAGAATATGCCAGCTCCAACTTTTGTTGCTGCTGAAATGGAAAAGAAACTTATAGACGAAGTTGTGCGTATCAGAAAAGAGCAGAATGTATCACAAAGTAAGTTGGCAGAGCTTACGGGGAATAAACAACAAGCAATTTCTCGGACGGAAAATAAAGAACATAGTCCATCACTTAAGTTATTTTACAGTATGGTCAATGCTCTTGGATATGAATTGAAGTTAGTAAAAATGCAAAATGATTAGATAGTAGATTATGAGGTCGTAGAAGCAAGAATCCCCTAAGCTTTAGCTTAGGGGGAGCGTCAATCCCTATTTGTGAGTAAGTTGAAGGAGGAGACAAAGGATGAAAAAAAGATTTATATACATTCTTCTGTTGCTGGCACTTGTGATGACCGGCTGCGGAAGGAAAGTGGAAGAGAATGAGGTGGTATCTGACAGCCAGGTAGTGGTGCAGGCTACGGATGCGCCGGTACCTACGGAAGAAACGGAAGAGACGGAGAAGCCGGATGGAGAAGCAGAGCCTACGGAAGCTCCTACAGAGGAGCCGAAAGCTACGGAGGCTGCGGTGGAGGAACTGGGAGGGGCAGAAGCTCCCACAAAACAGCCTGTGGAGGCTACAGAAGCTCCAGTGGCTACACCAGAGCCTACAAAGACCCCGGTAGCTACCGCAACGCCTACCAAGGCTCCAGTGGCCACAGCAGCGCCTACGAAAGCTCCAGTGGCGACGGCAGTACCTACGAAGGCTCCAGTAGCGACAGCAGCGCCTACGAAAGCCCCAGTGGCAACTGTTGCACCAACCAAGGCCCCGGTGGTAACTGTTGCGCCAACAGTAAAGCCTACGGAAGCTCCAACTCCGGCGCCTACGCCGGAACCAACACCGGCACATACCCACTCCTGGGATGGCGGTGTGGTAACTACGGAGGCAACCTGTGGTACGGATGGCGTGAAGACGTACAGCTGCGCTTGTGGTGAGACAAAGACGGAGAGTATTGCTAAGACACATGCTCATGATTATGAATGGGGAATTGTTTATAAGGAACCAACCTGCGCAGAATCCGGTTCTGCAGGAGGGGTTTGTAAGGTATGTGGATATAGCAATGTTGCATTAGTTCCTAAAACAGATGACCATAATTATGTGGTGACAAAATTGGGGTGTGGTTTGGCAGAGACACACTACAATTGTTCTATCTGTGGTGATAGTAAATTTGTTCAGGAAAACCTTACTTGTCCGGATAGTAATAATGACCATTTTTGCGATTTACGTGGATGTTACATTGAATAGAAATAGATTATTTCGGCTGGCATTAGAGTTTCTAGTGCCAGTTTTTATTTTCAAAGGAGGATTATTGTATGGAAGATGTTCTCTATACGTTAAGGATGGTATTTCAGTTTACAAATACAGCCTA
>CAZOSU010000295.1:0-3839 GCA_964582515.1 uncultured Acetatifactor sp.
AACCAGAAGGCTGTGGCGAAAAGATACGCTAAGGAGCAGGGGGTTCCTTATGAGTCACTGAATTTAATTGTAGTTCACATGGGTGGTGGTGTTTCCGTTGGTGCACATGCAGGTGGACGTATTGTGGATGTAAATAACGCACTGGACGGCGAAGGTGCATTCTCTCCGGAGAGAGCAGGTACCGTTCCGGCAGGCTCCCTGATTAAGATGTGCTTCTCCGGCGAATATACCGAGAAGGAAGTATACAGCAAAATCGTAGGTAAGGGTGGCTTCAATGCATACCTTGGCACCAATGATATGCGTAATGTAGTTAAAATGGCAAATGAAGGTGATGAGAAGGCGGCAGAGGTAAGAGATGCATTCACTTATCAGGTTGCCAAGGATATGGGGGCTATGGCTACCGTTTTAAAGGGGAAGGTTGACCAGATTATCATAACCGGCGGTATCGCATACAATGCGTCAGTAGTAGATGCATTAAAGGAAAGCGCCGGCTTCATCGCTCCTTTCACCGTATATCCCGGTGAGGATGAGCTCCTTGCACTGACCCAGGGTGCACTTCGTGTAATGAACGGCGAAGAGAAGGTTATGGAATACTAAAAATAATAAAGAGGGTTCATGAAAGGTCGATATGTCTTATCTGCCACGGAGTGAGAACACGTCCGGATAAGGCATATCATCCTTGCGTGAAGCCTCTTTATTTTTACACAGGGTTCTTGCGGTATTCTCTGGGAGATTTACCATAAACCTTTTTGAATAGGTCTTTGAAATAGTTACTGTCATTAAAGCCGTACTCCAAGGCGATGTCGGTAATGGTATTACTGGTGGTGAGGAGTGCGGTTTGTGCATGCTTTAATCGCACATAATTCAGGTATTCCTTAAAGCCCATGCCGGTGACCTGCTTGAACTTTTTGCTGAAGTAGGTAGGGCTTAAAGAAGCAATGGAGGCCACATCTTCCAGAGTCAGGGGCTGGCGAAAATTCTGGTAAATATACTTGGTGGCCGCTAAAATGTCCGCATCATTAGCATTGATGAGGGAGGGGGCCTCGTGGGACAGCACGGAGTGCCTTGTGAGAAACAGTACCATTTCCTGTAGGTAAATGCCCAAAAAGGTATTGGAAAACTTGTCGATGTCGGCGTATTCTGCTGTCATTTTGTTGACCAAGGTATTGAAATCCTCTTGATAAAGGGATGGAACGCTTCCCATAAACGAACTGAAATTCTGAGGAATATTCATGGGAAGCCAGCGTTCAAAAAGCTGGTGTTCAATATAATTCTCTTTAAAATAACAGGTGACAAGATCACAATCCCCATCATCAAAGATGGCATGATGAAGCTCACCGGGGATGATATACACAAAATCCCCTTTTTTTAAATGATAAACCATATCCTTTAAAAGAAATCGGCATCGTCCGCCTTGTACATAAAAAATCTCATAGTAGATGTGGGAGTGGTCACTTTGCAGAGGAGATGAGGGGCCTCGTCTGACCTTTGCAATGGTTATTTTTGATATATCTTTGATTCTATGGGACTTTTTTGAATTCATAAGCAATCTCCATGTCAAAAAAACAGTACTTTCATAAAATAATAGCATAAAAACCATAGAAAGTACAATTAGTTTTCGATATCATAATTTTTGCAGAAAGAGTCTTATCTCTTCTCAGAACTTTTCTCTCACAAGGGCATAACACTGGAGTGTTATGCCCTTACTATTTTGTATCAGTAATCTAATTATCTGGCTTTATCCCTCTATCCGTACCAATTCCCTGCAACGGTTCAGTGCAGCGTACAGCTCCTGCTTTCTGGGCAATGCCAGATTCCCGGGGATGTCATGTTGGCAGAATGCTGCAAATTCATTTTTTTCCATGTCCCGGCTCATGGCCTCCACTGCCTGTTGCATAGTACGTTTACCGTCAAAGCTGTGCAGCTTCATGTATTTTATTAAGTAGGACAGGGCGGTTAGCTGCTCAGAATCCACCAATTGCTCCACATAGCGCATGTCCACTGTCTCGCGGTTAATGGAAAATCCATCCAGTCCAAGTGTTTTCATTTTGATGCGGTCATCCTTTGCAAAGGCTGCATCATGCTTTACCACTCTGGTAAAATTGGGCATTGTAGCCTTTTTAGGTTCTTCCAGAACCAACGGGAAAGCCTTGGCAGCATCCTTGGCCAGTTGGGTAATTTCCACCGGCTGATAGCGGTTCATCTGAATAATACAGTCCGCCTTGTGGAAATAGGAGCCGGAGCTGCCCGCTACAAGGATGGTGGAAATTCCCCAGTCTTCATACATCTCTCGTACTCTGTCAATGAAGGGAATAATGGGCTCCACATCCCGGCTCACAACCTTCTGCATCAGCTCGTCGCGAATCATAAAATTGGTGGCGCTGGTATCCTCATCAATCAAAAGAAGCCTTGCGCCCATTTCCATTGCCTCCACGGTGGCCGCCGCCTGAGAAGTACTTCCGCTGGCGTCTTGTGTGCAAAATTTAACGGTGTCCTTGCCGTTGGGAAGATTGCGGATAAACATGGAAATATCCATGTTTTGGATACTTCTGCCATCCTCAGCGCGAAGCTTCATGGCACTGTCATCGGTAATCACATATTCCCTGCCATCTCCGGCGATATGGTTATATACGCCCAGCTCCAAGGCCTCAAGCAGTGTTGATTTACCGTGATACCCGCCGCCTACAATCAAGGTTACTCCTGTGGGAATTCCCATACCCGTAAGGCTTCCCTTATGAGGCAGCGTAAGTGTCACCTCCATGGATTTGGGGGATACAAAAGGTATCGCTTCCGGCATGGGGAGAGAAGAAATGCCGGACTTTCGGGGTAAAATACTGCCATTTGCTACAAAGGCTGCTAAGCCGAGTCTGGGGAGCTGTTCCCTGATATACTGGCGGTCATCTGCCAGAGAAAGGATGCTGTCTATGGCGTCCTGTTTACAGGAGCTGGCAAGAAGGGTCTGCTTTACACATAAGGGCAGTACATCAAACAAAATCTTGGAAAGCTCCCTGGAATTGATGGTACGACCGTTTGCGGGAAAACCTATTTCCATACGAACCACAATTTCACCGGTATTAGGGGTTACCGTGCAGGCACTGCGGTTTAGCACCTCCTGTCCCGGATGGCTGATACTAAGGAGGCCGCTTTTGCCGGAGCCCTTTGCGGAGAAGGAATAATCCTTCAGCTTCGAGGAAATCCGTCTGAGAAGATAATCCTGAAAAGCAATTCGTCTGTGGGTGCTTTCATAGCATTTTTCTGAAAAGTTTGCTACCTTGCCGGGAATCCAAAGACTCACCTTGGAAGGGGATGCAAAGGGGTCACCCTGCACATGGTCGATGGAGAGTACATACTGGGGAAAACGGTACTTTCCTTTTGTGGATTTGTAGGCAGGATAACCCCTGCCATCAATTTGCTTCAGCAATGTCAAAAGCTCTGCATCTGTTTTCATGATGAAATCCTTTCTGTTCTATCTGGTAAAAAGAAGAGGCCCCGTCCGGATATTGGTCTGAAAAGACATGGTATATCCGGTCGGGAGCCCCTTATTTTACCGTAATTATGCGTTAATTAAAGCGGAAACTTGAAGTATTTCTTAGCATTGTTGTAAGAAATATTTGTAATGATTTCTTCTAAGATTTCCATATCTGCCGGGAACTCACCATTCTCTACCCAGTTACCAACCAAGTTACAAAGAATACGACGGAAGTACTCATGTCTGGTGTAGGATAAGAAGCTTCTGGAGTCAGTCAGCATTCCGACAAAACCGGAAAGGTTACCAAGGTTTGCAAGGGAAATCATCTGATCCTGCATGCCGGTCTTGTGATCGTTGAACCACCATGCGC
>CAZOSU010000296.1:0-3809 GCA_964582515.1 uncultured Acetatifactor sp.
GCCACATCTTTCACCGAATCTTCTGCCATCTCAGCGATAAGTACCACTTCTACCGTGCCATTTGCGGGAATATCACCAAAATAAGTACTCAAATCATTCTCCAGCAAGGTAATCTGGCACTGCTTTACAGGCTCCGAATCTACCTTTAAACTAAAATCCGCATCATAAGCCAGCATATTGATATGTTGCTCCACTGCTGAAACATTATTTAATGAAAAACGTGCTACCAGAAGCGTATTCCCCGCAGAGGCTTCCACCGAAACATAGCCCTGCTCCGGGGAGCTGGTTTCGTAAGAATCAGTCAATTGAAAATCCTCATACCGAAGCTGGTACATACCATTCCAGCCAAGCACTTCTTCTGCACTAAGACTATTTACACCGCTTTCCCCTACCATAGTCTCCGGCAGCTTATCCACCGGACCCATACCTTCACTCACCTCCGGCACAGGGGTCGGTGTCGGAGCAGGCGCAGGAGTTTCTACAAGCTCTTCCGGTGTAAGCTCCACCAATCTGCTCTGATAATTCTTATCATATTTCAGAACCAAATCCACTGCATAATCTGTAATGGCTTGCTGCTCAGACTCCGTAAGCTCCGGAATGGCATCTCCACAGCCAGACAAGCCCACCGTGAGCACACATAATACACTTGCAAGTAATAATTTTCTTCTTTTCATAGAATCTCCCACACATTTAATCTTTCATGTATTTCTTTTCTAACAAAATGTAAATACCGGAAATCAGTAATGCCACAACACCTGCCGCAAAGAATAGTATCATTCTCTGTAGCGGTTCTCCTCCTGCAAAATCAAACAATGTAATCTTCACACATACCATCAATGCCAACACCAGACCATAAATACGTATCTTCTTATCAATAAACGCAAAGCCACAGCCTATGCTGGCCAGCCCGATTATAAGAAGTAAAATACTGGTGGTAACCGGATATGTAAAGTCGGATACCAGTACCATATAGGAGAGGAACATGGACAAAATAAGTCCTTTCCCTTTCTCCGGCAACCGATACTTCTTTTGAAGCATAAAATAAATAAATCCACCCCCAAGAAATGCCAATATAAAATAGAGAATCTTATATTCCTCATAATCCGCAAGAGGCAGGTATAAATAACAAATCGCCTGCAGCACCACCACAAAATAATTGTACGCCGCAATATTTTTCCCACGTATAAATCCTACATGATTAAATAATAACATAAATAACCACACTATCGCAACGATTAGAGTTAAAACAATTTCACTTTCCAGCGTAAGCATTACAAACAACAGTGTTGCCAACGTCAGCAGACACTGATAATACATATGCCAGAACCGGATAAGCAGCCCGGACAAAAGTAATACCCCCAGCATCGCATAGCCATAAACCGTTCCCGTTTCCGAAAGGAGAAAAAATACTCCCAGTGCTGTTATTATACTGTCCAAAGGATACATCGCCCTACTCCGGACCAGAAGCCTTGTAAGAAGAAGTAAAATGCTCATGGTAATCAGCTCGGCCAGGATTGTCCCGCTCTCCAGCACGCCCAGATTAAAACACATTACCGCAAAGCCATAATATGCCCCCGCAGAAATACCGTTCATCTTCCACTGCTTCCTACGTTGCAGCTTATCATAGCCAAGCGCAAGCAGAGTGGTAACCACCGTGATAATCCCCGCAACCAGCAGATTTATATTCAGCATAGAATCCATATTGACCATCGTGGCAACATGTATCCCTAAAATCCCAAGTATGGTCATAACCAGACTCAGCTTTTCGCTTCTTCTGCGTATCAATGCCTCAGAAAAAAAACATATAAGCAGAGGTACCACATACATTGCAATTCCCTTGGCAATAGAATTCATAAAGTACTCACCCAGCATCACGAAGGCGGCCAGCAGGAAAAACACACCCACCACACTGAATGCCACAATACCCACGGTAAACTCTCTGTCAGATTTACTGGTCACCGCAGCCTGCATAGGTGCATCAACGTTATAAACCGGTCTTTCCAAAGCAGACGTCTGCTCCGATGCCTGCACAGTCCTCTCAGTATCTGCCGATATAACAGGTACCGATTCCCCCTCTGCCCTTTCTTCCCCGGAAGTCTGCGCCTGCTTCTCCATACGCTCCAGATAAAATTTATACTTTCGGTTCAGCTCCTCATAGAGCAAATCCACCGTATGCTTTTCCTTAATCACTCTGTCCTGTAAATCCGCCAGGTACTCTGTAAAACAGGGGTCCAAGGACTCCTTTTTCAGCTCATAAATACGATCACGAAGCTGCTCCAACGCACCTCCGCTTTTCTTCTCCATTTCAAACCCTTCCACTTTACTCCTCCGTCCGTATCACATATCCGGCATATTTTTCCGCATCCTGCCGGTAACAGTTTATACTAAGCCAAACGCCATCCTCTCGATATTCCCGGGCAAACACGGTGGCATTTTCCATAAAATAAGAAACCACACCTCCCGCTGCGTAAGGAATGAGCAGATTACAATTTATATTATCGGCATAAACCTTTCTTTTGATTAGCTCAATCAGCTCATCCAAGCCCCTTCCCTCGCGGGCAGATATATATACATGGTCATCCACCACTCGAGGATAAACTGTATCCGTACAATCAGACTTATTATACACATAAATCATGGGGATGTCTCCTGCCCCCAGCTGATTTAAGGTCTCCCGCGTTACCTCCATATGTTGTCTGTACTGCGGGTCTGAAAAATCAATAATCTGTAGCAACAAATCTGCATACTTCACTTCCTCCAGCGTGGAATGAAAAGCCTTCACCAAGCCATGGGGCAGCTTATGAATAAATCCTACGGTATCAACTAAAAAGAAGGGCTTGTTGTCCCCTGTTTCAATATTACGCACCGAGGTTTCCAGGGTTGCAAAAAGCATATCCTTCTCCAGCACCATCTTTTCATCGTTTCCGGTGAAACGCTCCACCATGCGATTCATAATGGTGGATTTTCCGGCATTGGTATACCCCACTAAAGATACCTGCGGCGTTCTGGAGCTTATCCTGCGCTTTCTCTGCACCTGCCTCTCCTGAGACACCTCCTCCAGTTCCTTGCGCAGCTCACTGATTCGATGCTCTATCTTACGACGGTCCAGTTCCAGCTTCTTCTCACCGCTACCCTTATTGCTGAGACTGCCACTGCCACCACCCTGCCTGCTTAAAGCATCGTGCATTCCCACAAGTCTGGGCAAAAGATACTGAAGCCTCGCAGTTTCCACCTGTAATTTGGCTTCCTTGGTCTGGGCACGAAGCGCAAAGATATCCAAAATGAGGGAGGTTCTGTCTAAAATAGGGAGTCGCAATGCATCCTGCAAGTTCCGCAACTGGGATGGTGACAGGGCATCATCAAAAATCACCAGCTGAGCCCCGCTTCTCTCTGCACACTCCAGAATCTCCCGCACTTTACCACTTCCCACATAAAGGGCTTTATTTACCTGTTCCAGCTTCTGGGTTACCACTCCCACCACCTGCATGTAGCAGGCCTTGGCAAGCTCTCCCAGCTCCTCCATATTTCTATCGAAATCCACTTCTTCTCCGGTGTCTACGCCCACCAGAAGCACACGCTCTCTATCTTCCAAACTTAATCTCCTATTCCTGTACCTGTTCTAAGGTAAACCAGAACTTCACGCCATTGGTGTAATTCTCTACTCCATAGGACTGGTTCATAGATTCTATAATGGCTTTTACAATGGACAGTCCTACACCACTGCCACCATATTCCCGGGTTCTGGCCTTGTCCACCTTATAAAACTTCTCCCAGATATGAGGCAGAGCCTCCTCCGGTATGGGACTGCC
>CAZOSU010000297.1:0-3788 GCA_964582515.1 uncultured Acetatifactor sp.
ATTCTTCGTCCGTAGTATCCATTGGCGGATACACGGAGAATACTTCTTCCGGTGGTGAATCGGGAGATAATTCCGGCTCCGAGGGAACCGATACTCCTGTAGCAACCGGTGCACAGATTCAGAACTTTACTGAGAATGGAATGGATAGCTCATTCTTTACCATCACGGGTAATTTATCTGATTCCAAGGGTACTGTAACCTATAATGGTCTTACTCTGACCCAGTGCCTTAAAATGGAAAGTAAAACGAATATTGCATTTACGGCAGCTTCCAAGGGTACTTTGACTTTAGTATTTTTAGAGTCTGAGGCCGGCAAGGCATTAAAGGTTGATGGAACCAAGTATACTACGGAAACCAATGTATTTACTATGGATTTAGAGGCCGGTGAGCACACTGTAACCAAGGGCGATACCATGAATCTGTTCTACATGGTATTTACACCGGAGGGCTCTGCAGAGGATACCAATCCGGACGATGGAAATGATAGTGGTAGTGATTCCGGCAATGACGGTGGAAACGACAGCGGCAATGATACAGGAAACGATGGCGGAAATACCGGTGATGTGATTACCGAATCCGTAAAATTAACCGATGGTTTATTAGCTACGGAAACCTACGGAAATGCAGAGGTTGTTAAAATTACCGTAATGGATGATATGACCTTCAAGGAGGGCGAAGCAAGTACACCGGATGGTACTACTTTTACCGGTTATGTACAGGGTTCCGTGAATCCAAGCCCTAACGCAGGCAAGGTTCCTACCAAGGGTGCGGTTATCAAGTTTGAGCCGTTAGTAGATTGTACGGTTTATGTTACATACAAATCTGCAAAGACATCCGAGCTTGAGAGTAACAAGTATTTCTATTTTGTAAATGAAACCGCAGGCACCTATGAAACTGTGGATGAGACAAGCTTTGATGGTACCGGTAAGCTTTTTGTACCTGCAAGCTATGATTTAAAGGCCGGTAATACTTATTATGCGTATAAGACCGGTTCTAAGGCGACTATCGCATATCTGGGTTATTCCTATGTGGAAAAGGCCCAGGTAAAGACTGAAACCGTAACCGCTTCCGTGGATGTATCCGGCGGATTGACTGCAGGAACTACCTATGGTGCAGCAGGTGCAGTGGAGATTTCCGTACTAGAAAATATGGCATTTACTGCAAAGGATGTAACCACCACAGATGGTACAAGCTTTGCCGGATATGTAAAGGGTGAGAATAACCCGAAGGCAGGCAGCAGCAACTGTAAGGGAACTGTACCGGAAACCGGTTCTGCGGTAAAGGTTGTGGCAGTGCAGGATGGTAAGGCAAGCTTTACCATTAACAGCAGTACCACCAAGGCTTATTATTTTGTAACGGTAGACCCAAGTGGCGCAGTAACCTATGAAACTATGGATGAGACAGGCGTTGATGAAAGCCTGTATGTAAAGAAAGAGTACGATGTAAAGGCCGGCTATACCTACTACATGTATCGTAGCGGCTCCAAGGTAAGTATTGCAGATATCGGCTATACCTACGAAAAGGTAGTAACCGATGAAGAAGAGAAGGTAGAGCTTCCTAAGGTTGTAGCATTTGAAGGCGCAGAAGGCGGCGGTATGTGGGCAACCGGTGGACGTGGCGGTGAAGTATACGTAGTAACCACCTTAGAAGACTACGGAGCTGGTGAGAGTGCTATCGAAGGCTCCCTTCGTCATGCAATTGAGACCGCTCCTTCCGATGGAAGAATCATTGTATTTAATGTGGGTGGTACCATTCATTTAAAGCAGACCTTATCATTTAAGGGCAAAGAGAATATCACCATTGCAGGACAGACTGCACCGGGTGAAGGTATTACCTTAGGTGGTTATGATACCAATATTAGTGATTCCAAGAATATTATTATCCGTTTCGTACACTTCCGTACCGGTACGGAAAACCTGTTAAACGGTGGTGACTCCATGGACGGTCTGTGGGGTAGAGATAATGATACCTTCATTCTTGACCACTGTAGCTTTAGCTGGAGTACTGACGAAACCCTTTCTACCTATCGTGGAAAGAACGGTACCATCCAGTGGTGTATCATTTCAGAAAGTTTAACGGTATCCGGACATTCCAAGGGACGTCACGGCTACGGCGGTATCTGGGGCGGTGAGAATACCGTATTCCAGTACAATTTAATAACCAACCATACTTCCAGAAATCCTCGTATCGGCGGTGGATATATGGGTGACCCTACCTCAAATGGCAGTGTGGCTACAGTACAGTTAAGTGATAATGTAATCTACAACTGGGGCTTCTATAGCTGTTATGGTGGTGGATATACTTACTCCAACTTCATCAATAACTATCTGAAGGCCGGTCCCGGAACCAGAGATGCAGTGAAGAACCAGATTATTGAATTTGGTGAGAATGGTAAGGTTGGCGGTGTATATGTAAACGGTAATATCTTAGAGGGTAATGCAGAGGTGAGCGCAGATAACGCCAAGGGTATGGAAGTTGTTGGCGATACCACAACCGTAGCAACCACTCCTTATACGGCAGAAGCATTTGACAATGTAACCTTAGTGGCTGCAGATGTGGCTTACCAGCAGGTACTTGACAAAGCAGGTGTAACCTTCCCTATGCGTGATGCTATTGATGCAAGAGTAGTTGCACAGGTAGAGAATAATACCGGTTTCTACATCAATACGCAGGATGAAATCGGTGGCTACTGCGCACCAGAAGAAACCAGAGATGCATCCTATGATACCGATATGGACGGTATTCCTGATACATGGGAAACCGCAAACGGATTAGATCCTAAGGATGCCTCCGACAGTAAGAAATTAGCTCCTTCCGGCTATGCATGGGTGGAGGTATACTTTAACGAGCTTGTAAAGGATGTAGTGGCAGCAGATTATGAAGCACTGAATCCGGATGTAAGCATTGACCTTGCAAACAATACCATGGTAGAAGAGGGCAAGGATGTAACCGTAACTGCAACCGCTACTGCAAACAATGGCGGAAGCATTGCAGAGGTTTGGTTCTTTGATGGCGCAGAGGTAGTTGCAAAGGATACTACTGCTCCATATAGCCACACCTTTACCGGTCTGGCAGACGGTACTTATAATATTTCTGTCAGAGCATATGATAATGCAGGTAACTCGACACAGAGCAATACTTCGAAGCTTCATGTGAATTCCACTGCCGGTACAGGAGAGTGGACAAGCACAGATATCGGTCAACCCGGTGTTGCAGGTACTGCATCCTACGAAGATGGCGTGATGACAGTGAAGGGTGCGGGTAAGCTTGGTAAGAGCGAGAACTCCAGCGCAGCTGTAAATCCTGAGATGGCAGATGCGACTACCGATGACTTCCAGTTTGTATACAAGAAGTTCACCGGAGATATGGAAATCGTAACAAAGCTGGATTCTTATCTGGTGGTGGATGCTCATACCTTTAATGGTCTGATGTTCAGAGAAAGCCTGGAGGACAATGCAGCGGCAGTTGGTCTTGGTCTTTCCATGGTTAAGATTGAGAATAATACCGTATGGTCTGCCTTCATGGTAAACAGAGCCGTAAAGGGTGGCAATATGTCCACCATCAGCGAAACCATTGATAGTGCAAGTGCGGCAGAGGCAGCAGGCATTCCAATGGTACAGGATTTGAAGTTTAAGGAAGGTGCAACCTTCAATGGTACATGGCTTAAGCTCAGCAGAGTGGGTGATAGCTTTACCGGATATGCATCCGAGGACGGAATAAACTGGCAGATGGTAGGTACCTTAACCATAGAGTTACCGGAACCCGTATATGTGGGTTTGGCGGTAGCT
>CAZOSU010000298.1:0-3775 GCA_964582515.1 uncultured Acetatifactor sp.
CTGTTGCACTGGCCTTGGAGTCGCCTCCACCGGACGTTATCCGGCATCCTGCCCTGTGAAGCCCGGACTTTCCTCACCCACTTTCGTGGCCGCGATCGTTTGTCCTACTTACGAATGGTAATCTTAACAAAATAAAACGTTTCTGTCAAGGACAGAAAATATCTGCAAGCTCCGGAATATTTTCCCGGATTAACTCCACCAGAAGCGTGGCAAATTCCAGTGCTCCTCTCCTTTGCAGATGTGCATTGTCCTGCCGGTCCTCCACCCACATGAAGAGCTGTTTGCACTCCTCCGCGCCAAAGCTGCTGCAAAGCTCCGCGGTCTTTTTTCCCAAATCCAGAAAGTATAGCTTCTCTTTCTCTGCCAGCTCAGCCATGGCCCGGCGGTACTTTGGAAAGCTGATTTTACAATTTCCCCTGTCATCAAATTCCCGCATGGCAATGGGGGATACCAATACACATTTCACCCCTTTTTCTTTGGCAGGAATAATCATTTCCATCAGCTTTTTCTGATAATCCTCCGGTGTCAGATACCGCTCCGGCTTTTCCTTATTGGCATCATTATGACCAAACTGCAGAAAAAGAAAGTCCCCTCCCTTCATCTTAGAGAGCATGGGGACAAAACGCCCTTCCTCCAAAAAGGTCTTACTACTTCTCCCGGCCATGGCATAATTATGAATCACTACATCCTCATTTTCATACACTGCCACCTGTGGTGCATCGGTCTCCGGATACACCACAGGTTTTAAATCACCTTTGCCCAATACCTCTATCAGCACCTGTCCCCAGCCGGTAAAGCCGGGCATTTCTTCCGCCTTAAAGCTCTGCACCGTAGAGTCACCGGCTAAAAAAATATGTGTTTTCATTCTTATACCTCTCTTATCTTCAGAGCCACACTCGCATAACCGCTTCAAGCCTTCCTTTTGCGAATGAACGGCTTCTCGCCCTATAGCCTTGCAAAAACAGTACTTCACAGTCAAGCCTGCAGTTTTTGTTTATCACAGGCTACACAGCTCTGAAGCATTACACGTTAAAGCAGCTTCCCCCTACAAATTCCCTGCAAAGAGAATTGTTTGGCAATTTTTCACTGCTCACTCCCAGGAAATATCCTAAAAACTTTAACAGTCTCTTCGCTTCATAGTACTCCGCTGCACTTTTATCAATTCCAAAAAGCAGTGGCTCTGCAAACTGTTTAATCACTGCCAGCTCATAAATCAGTGCAGAATTAAACATACTGTCCGCCTCCTCCTGGAAGGGAAAAATATACTGCTCTTCCCCTCTTCGTACAGAAGCCCACATCTCCATGGTCTGCCTTGCCTCGGTATTACGGGTTCTGGCATCTCTTACCATACGTCGAAGAAGTCTGCCGTCCGTGGTAGGGATACGATTATGCGCATCCACATTAAGGGAGGTCAGTGCGCTGATATAAATCTTGTACTTACTTTCATCCGGAAGTGCTGTGGAGGTCTTAGGATTCAGTCCATGGATTCCTTCCACCACCAGAATATCATCCTTACCAAGCTGCATGAATTTACCATTATACTCACGCTTACCGGTCTTGAAGCTAAAGGTAGGCAGCTCCACACGTTCTCCTTTAAGAAGCCTTGCCATATCCTCATTAAACAGAGCCACATCAATAGCCTCTAAGCACTCAAAATCATAATTTCCGTCCTCGTCGCGGGGAGTAAATTCTCTGTCCTTATAATAATCATCCAGTCCAATGGTGTGGGGAACCTTGCCAAGTGTACGCAGCTGAATGGACAATCTATGGGAAAAGCTGGTCTTACCGGAAGAAGAAGGTCCCGCAATCATGACAAACTTTACATGGCCCTTTGACATAATATCCCTTGCAATCTCACCAATTCTTCTTTCCTGCTGTGCCTCATGCACCAGCACCATATCGCTTAAGGAACCGTTACAGATACAATCATTCAAATCCCCCACGTTCTCAATACCAATCTCCTGTCCCCACTTTTCGGATTCCTTCAGGGTTCTAAACAGCTTGGGGCGATCCACGAAAGGCTTTAATACATCCGGCTCCTTCTGGTTTGGAAGCACCAGCATAAAGCCCTCATCATAGGCCAGTACATCAAACCACTTTACATATCCCGCATTGGGAAGCATATAGCCATAATAATAATCGTAGTAACCATCCATCTCATACACATTCACATAGGAGCTGCGGCGATATTTTAATAGCTTTATTTTATCCACCATACCCTCTCTCTCAAAAAGCTCCATGGCATCGTCCATACCATAAGCCTTTTTCATATAAGGCACCCTGGCATCCACCAGCTGCTGCATGCGTTCCTTGAGGATTTCTGCGTTTTTCTCATTCACAGCTATCCCGTCGTTCACGTAAATATAAGTACCATTCCCCACTGTAAACTGCACTCTGCACTTCTGCAGGGCTTCTTTTCCATACAAATCATTTATTGCCTTTAAAAAGAGCATAGTTGCACTTCTTACATATGTCTTATAACCGATGGAATCCTTTAAAGTAAAGAAATCCAATGTACAATCCTTTTTCAGGGTCTTAAACAGCTCCTTAATCTTACCATTTACAGAGACCAGCGCTATCAGATTATCGTATTGCTCCTGATACTCGCTTACAATCTGCTCATACGTAGTGCCGTTTTCAATTTCCCTCTTTTGTCCCAATATTTCTACAATCGCCATAAAAACCTCCCTTTATGAAAATGGCCTGCCTTCCCCCCGGAAAGCAGGCTGTTTATGCATAATATTTCTTTGCTGCCTGTACCCTCTGTAAACTGCCCTGCACCTCCATCCTACGTAAAGAGGCACTTTGGCTGGTGTGTCCTTTCAGCTCCTCATAAAGACGGGACTGGACATCCTCTGAAAAGTCCAAATACTTTAGGAGTACGGGATGGCGCTCCTTTAAAAGTAAGGGACCGAATTCATCCCATATCTCCTGCTCTTCCCCCGAAGAAGCCAAAAGCGCATCCCCATTGTAAAGCCTTCCGGGAACTACCCGCATCATAGGGTAGAACTTCCCTTCCTCATATATCATATCTTCCTGCACGATGAATAATTCCTTTTCCCTGAGAAACCTGCGGAATAATTTAAGGTCTGACTGTGGCTGCAGTATCAGCTCCCCCATGGCAAGTACTCTGTCCATGCCTTCCTCTAAGATTTTCATCATCAGCTTACCGCCCATACCGGCGCATATCATTGCCTCTACTTCTCCGGGTGTCACTGCACAAAGACCATCGGAAAGCCTGGTTTCAATCTTGTCCTCCAAGCCATAGTTCCTTATATGCTCCTGAGCCCTTGACAGGGGACCGCTGCGCACATCCATGGCCAATACCCTGGGTGCAATATGCTTCTGCACCAGATAAATGGATACAAAACCATGGTCGCAGCCCACATCACAGGTAATATAGCCCGGCGTAAGCAGTCCGGTAAGTGCCAGCATCCTTGCAGAAAGATTCACTTCTCTGCCCATTAATCCAAGTAGTCCTTCAGCTTACGGCTGCGGCTTGGATGACGGAGCTTTCTAAGTGCCTTTGCCTCAATCTGACGGATACGCTCACGGGTTACATTAAATTCCTTACCAACCTC
This sequence comes from uncultured Acetatifactor sp., assembly GCA_964582515.1. Taxonomy (GTDB): domain Bacteria; phylum Bacillota; class Clostridia; order Lachnospirales; family Lachnospiraceae; genus Acetatifactor. The sequence continues at coordinate 3,582 of CAZOSU010000298.1, forward strand.
TTCCAGGGTGCGGGCACGTCCATCATCTAAACCAAAGCGAAGACGAAGCACCTTCTGCTCTCTCTCTGTCAAAGTGCCAAGCACTTCAACCAGCTGCTCCTTCAGTAAGGTAAACGCCGCAGCATCCGCAGGTACGGGTACGTTATCGTCCTGAATGAAATCGCCCAGATGGCTGTCCTCCTCTTCACCGATAG
>CAZOSU010000299.1:0-3767 GCA_964582515.1 uncultured Acetatifactor sp.
GCGGGAACCGTGTACGCACGGTATCGTAAACACCCTCTGCCAAATCCTTATCGATAATCTGTTCAACAAAATTCTTGGAAACCTTTTCTTCCACGGTTTCCTCTTCTGAATTTAATAATTCCTTTTCCATTTCACTCATGGGTTTGTCCTATACCTTTCCTAGGTTACATCTGATACAATATTATACCATAACTCTCCATGTGCCTGTGGCACATTTTTTATCAGTAAGTGAAAATCTCTGATTTTCACATTTTACCATACGAACCCGGATTATTCAAGCATGCTACACTCTCTCATAGTTCTCATTTAACAGCTCTTCCGGAATAATAAAGATATGGCTTGTATCGTCCTTATACGCCGCCAGATAATCTCCGGGCATCCCCAGCTGATATCTCTCCTCGTCCCAAACAGGGAAAATCTTGATACCAGCCTGCAATTTCTTTACATAAATCTGCTTTTCCTTTTTGGGAACACATACTCTGGCATAATCCACCAGTTGATAAGTGTTTTCAACATTCTTCCCCTTCATGAGAGGCCGGTATGCCTTTTCTGCCATATTACCCTCTACAGCAAAGCTCTCCTCCAGACACTGGTAATACGCGTTCATTTGCTTGTGGGTCTTAAATTCTACACGTCCCTGGGCATCCAGTACCAGATACAAATCATCCGCCGTCTCGATATCCAGCTCACCCTCCATGGTACGAATCACGGACCACCTGCCAATCCCCGGCAAATCCTTTACCCGCACATAGCCATAATTTTTCTTTTTATGCACATATAGCGATGCCCCTCTGGAATCATATTGGTACTCCTTGGCATACACCACCGGATATTCCTCAAAATAAGCAGCCATGGCCGTATTAAAGTATGCCTCAGAGTGGGTGGCACCATGCACCCTTTCGTACAGCTTCTTACTGATAAAGCCGCCGGCCTTCTCCAGGTGTCCGCCTCCGTTGCCGATGCCGTTTGTCAGATAGGCTGCCAGCTCGTTAGCATTTACCTCCTTGATGCAGCTGCGCACCGAAAGCTTATAGCCATCGTGGGTTTCATTATATACCAGACATACATCAATCTCATCCACCTGCAATAAAAAATCACTGATTAAGCCCAGAATATTGGGGTCGCAGGGCTTGGATTTAATCACGGCAAAGCGGTGACCATCATTGTAGCTATAACGAATCATGGCAATTCCGGCAATTTCCAGCTCCTTTAGGGAAAGATTGGAGTTGCGAAACTGACTGATTAACGACTTGTTGTATTCCAGAGAATCCCTCATATCCAAATCCAAAGGATGAAACAGCTCGGAAAGCTGATTGGTATCCGTGTACAGACCATAATAGAGGGCCGTGGAAAGCATCATATCCTCCTCCAGAGGATAGTTCTCCTCCTTGAGCATACTCCAGACAAGGGTGGCACAGCTGCCAAGCCTTGGCTCAATGCGGCTTAGGGGCTGATTGGTAATCTCTATCTGATGGTGGTCGATAATCGCCACATAGTCTGCCTCTAAACGGGTCACGTTCCCCGCACCATACTGACAGTCCACTGTAATAAGGAGTCCTTCCATTTTTTCCTTATTCTCCGGCAATATGTACTCAATGGGGAGCTCCAGCTTATTCTTCATCAGGCTTAGGTTAGCCTTCTGTATTTCAAATCGGCCGCTGTACACCATGCGCACGATTTTCCCCTTGCTCTCAAAGTATTTGTACAATCCAAAGGCAGCCGCCAGAGCATCTGCATCCGGATTGTCATGACACTGGATGGTAATGGGGTTAAAACGCAATAAATCAGATAACTTCATGCCCAAATCCTCTCACAAATAAAATCGGGTAGGTCTCCCTACCCGATTATTATACAACATTTCTTTTAGTGATGGAATAAACGAATTCCGGTAAATGCCATTGCCATGTTATATTTATCTGCACATTCGATAACTAAATCGTCTCTTACGGAACCGCCCGGCTGTGCGATGTACTTTACGCCGCTTCTGTTTGCTCTCTCAATGTTATCAGAGAACGGGAAGAATGCGTCACTTCCCAAGGTCACATCGGTCATCTGGGAAAGCCATGCCTTCTTTTCCTCTCTGGTAAATACAGGAGGCTTCTCCTTGAAGATTCTCTCCCACGCGCCATCTGCAAGCACGTCCTCATAATCATCACCAATGTAATTGTCAATGGCATTGTCTCTGTCTGCACGGCCAATCTTATCAAGGAAAGGAAGATTTAACACCTGCGGTGCCTGACGAAGGAACCAGTTATCCGCCTTAGAGCCAGCCAGTCTGGTACAGTGGATTCTGGACTGCTGTCCTGCACCGATACCGATGGCCTGTCCACCCTTTACATAGCATACAGAGTTGGACTGGGTATACTTTAAGGTGATTAAGGCAATCTTCATATCAATGATTGCTTCCTCAGGAATTTCCTTGTTCTGAGTAACGATATTGGATAATAATTCTGCGTTGATATCCAGCTCGTTTCTTCCCTGCTCGAAGCTGATGCCGTATACCTGCTTGGTCTCGATTTCCGCAGGTACGTAAGAAGCATCAATCTGGATAACATTGTAGTTACCGTTCTTCTTTGCCTTTAGGATTTCCAGTGCCTCAGGCTCATATCCGGGCGCGATAACACCGTCGGAAACCTCTCTCTTAATTAACTTTGCGGTATCCACATCACATACATCGGATAATGCGATAAAATCACCGAAGGAAGACATTCTGTCCGCGCCTATTGCTCTTGCATAAGCACTTGCCAGTGGAGAAAGCTCACCTAAATCGTCCACCCAATAAATCTTTGCTAAGGTCTCATCCAAAGGAAGGCCCACAGCTGCACCGGCAGGGGATACATGCTTGAAGGAGGTTGCTGCCGGAAGGCCGGTTGCCTCCTTTAATTCCTTTACAAGCTGCCAGCCGTTGAAAGCATCCAAAAAGTTAATATATCCCGGCTTACCGTTTAACACGGTAACAGGTAAATCGCTGCCATCCTCCATAAAGATTCTGGAAGGCTTCTGGTTAGGGTTACATCCGTATTTTAACTGAATTTCGTTCATGACAATCTCCTATGTATTAATGATAATTAAAGGTTTTTGTTGATAATCTTCGTTTCGTATTTGCCGGTTGCAATATCAATATAACGAACAAATAAGGATACCTTGTTCTCTTCGTTTAAGCTGCTCCAGAGCATCTGGGTAAAGGCTTCCATATCATCGGGAATGGAAACTACCTTGGGCTCTCCCTCAAAGCTTGGAAGAGGATTGCCGTCATGCATATAGGTGTGAATGAAACGTCCTTCTCCATTCTTTGGATTATCGTAGGTATAAGTATAACGGTTGCAGCAATCCGGGTCACCGTTATTGCTCTTTAAGATGGACATTGCAAAATCATACTTACCATCCTCTACATGCATAATACCGGAAATTCTCGGTGTATAATTAGGGCCGTCCGGCCCAAACTCACGCCTTCTTAAGGACTGCTCAAAGGTCAGACCTGCCTTCACGCCATCATAGATGGTATCGGTCTGGTCACCGTTCGTAACGATGGTATCATTCCCCAAAACTCTCACAGGAGCATAAATAATAAGGCTTGGGTCCTCTAATTTGGAAGGGTCAAAGGCCTGGGTACGGATACCCTCTCCCTCTACCTCAAATACACGGTTTCTGCTGTTAGAGCTTCTTCCCATAATGAAGTATGCACATACGGCAGACTTGCCGTCAGCGGACTTGCCGATTACGATACCTCTTCCGGGATATGCATTTTCTTTCAACTCGTTTTCCAG
>CAZOSU010000300.1:0-3711 GCA_964582515.1 uncultured Acetatifactor sp.
CTCTACCTGACCCGGTAAAATATATTTACAGATGACACGGTGATTTGCATCCTCTAAGCATCCCAGCTCTACCTTGTTCTCGTCCTTAACGATAACCACGCCTTCCTCAGGAGTGCCGTTTGGCTTAATCACTACGGTAGGATAGGTCTTGTGTGCCGGAGCGGAATTTAAATAGAACTTGGCAGGATTTGCAGCATCATCGCTGGCAAATACAATATCCTTAGAGCCCATTCCAATGTACATTGCCTCTTTAAAGCCTACCTTGTAAACCTTACCGTCAATGCTGATTGTTCCGCTGCCACCAATGTTGATAACACCTAACTCTCTTCTCTGGCAGAAATATTCTGCACGAAGCTCATCGCCTGCGGTTAAGGCGATTGGCTCTACAGGTACTGCGGCACCTGTGATAATTCTGTCGATGTGGCTGTATACAAGCTTAATCTCGCCGGGAACGAAAAGATTCTGAATCAAGAACTCTTCACGTAAACGCTCTGTTGTATAGGTCTTCACATCTCTTGGGGATACTGCTGTTCTAAGTTCCACCTTGCGCCTCTCTTTCTTTCAATTTTACAATTGAATTTTACATTTTATGAAAGCACTTACATTATAACATAAGCCTATGTAAAAAGCCAATAGGAAAAAAACTTTTTCCACTATTTTTTACATTTTGCTTTCATTTTCTTTCCGATGAAATAAGTATACTAGAAAAAAATCACTAATTCTATTCAAATATTCCTAAAAATATTGCATATTTTGAACTTCTTTTTTATACTATGGATATTAAGTACTAAGGAGGAGATTATGCAAGAGCTTACATCCTGTAAAACCGCTATTGAAAACTGCTTAAATACCAAAACCTTTTCCATTGCCCACCTGTACAAAGAAGAAAAAGCCATGGATATGCATATCCATGATTGTTATGAGCTTTACTACTCTATTTCCGGCGGTAAGCAGTTTTTGATTGATAATTGCTTTTATACCATTGCACCCGGAGACCTGTTTATTATCAATCAATACGAGAGCCATAAGCTGACTCAGATTGATTCCATGGTCCATGACCGTATCGTGCTTTCTGTACATCCGGATTTTGTAAGAATGCTTTCCAGTGAAGAAACCAATCTGGAGGAATGCTTTACAAACCGCAGCCACACCGGCAGCCACAAGCTCTCTCTGGAAAAGGAACAGCAGACCCGCTTTCTTTACTATATTAATAAAATCACCTCCGCAGAAGGCTTTGCCCATGACATCATCGAAAAAGTAGCCTTTACGGAGCTCCTTGTGATGATAAACAGCCTGTTTAAGGCATCCACCATGGAGGTTGCCGCCTCCTCTTACAAGTACAATCATCAGGTGGACGACATCCTTTCTTACATAAACAACAACATTTCCCAGCCCCTAAGCACCACGCTTCTTGCGGAAAAATTTTACTTAAGCGAATCTTATATCTGCCGCATTTTTAAAGCAGCTACCGGTACCACAATCAACAAATACATTACCGCCCGCCGCATCAGTATCGCTAAATCCCTGTTAAATGCGGGCTTAAGCGTTTCGGAGGCCTATGAAAAAAGCGGCTTTACAGACTATAGCAACTTTTTCAAGGCCTTTACCAAGGCAGTGGGCTGTTCCCCCAAAAAATATGCCAATATCAGTGTAAGTTAAGCTATACTTTTCCCACAAAAAAGAGTAAAATCTGTATTGACTATTGAAGGTAAACAGGAGGGACCTATGAACAAGAATTCCTTTGCAAAAACTCCGCCCATGGGCTGGAACAGCTATGATTATTATGACACTACCGTAAATGAAGCACAGATAAAGGCAAACGCTGATTACATGGCTGCCAATTTAAAAAGCCATGGCTGGGAATATATCGTTGTGGATATCGAATGGTATTCCCACGGAGCAGGCACCAGACGTGATTTATACCAGTACATTCCTTTCGCTAAAGTAGAGATGGACGAGTACTCCCGTCTTCTTCCCGACCCTGAGAGATTTCCCTCTTCCGTAGGCGGTGCCGGCTTTAAGCCCCTTGCAGATTATGTACATAATTTAGGATTAAAATTCGGTATCCACATTATGCGCGGAATCCCCCGTAACGCAGCTGTGGCACATATGAAAATTAAAGGCAGCGACGTAACCGCCAACGATTTGGCTGACCCCAGCAATATCTGCTTCTGGAACCCTGATATGTACGGCGTTCGCAATATTCCGGCGGCACAGTGCTACTATGATTCCCTGCTGGAGCTGTACGCTTCCTGGGGTGTGGACTTTATCAAATGCGATGACATCTGCCGCTATGATATGCCTACCTGCCGGGCTGAAATCGAGATGCTGCACAAGGCTATCCAGAGATGCAAAAGGCCCATCGTACTCTCCCTTTCACCGGGACCAGCCCTAATTGAGCAGGCATGGCACTATGAGAAGTATGCTAATATGTGGCGTATCACCGACGATTTCTGGGATGATTTCGCCCTTCTGAAAAATATGTTCTGGAGATGTGAGCTTTGGCAAAGTCACGTATCCGAGGGCTGCTACCCGGATTGCGACATGCTTCCTTTAGGAAAGCTGGGACAGGGCTTTGGAGCAGAGCGCGATACTAATTTTACCTATGATGAGCAGAAAACCATGATGACCCTGTGGTGTCTCTTTGGCTCTCCTCTTATGCTGGGCGCGGAAATGACCAGGCTGGATGAGCAGACCCTCTCCCTTCTTACCAATGACCGCATTCTGGCAATGCTTCCGCCAGGCTGTAAGCCGTCCCAGTTTAGTCGCGACGACGAAAAGGCCATCTGGCAGGCATACGATGCAGAAAATGACAAGCATTATGTGGCTCTGTTTAACTTAAGCGAGAAGGAGCTGATTATTGCCGCTACCTTAGAGGAGCTTGGTTTTGATGAGACCTCCGTTTCTCTCATTGACCTATGGACCGGGGAAGAGACTTCTTCCGTCGGCTCTATTTCTGCAAGAATTAAGCCACACGCATGTATGGTTTATGAAGTAAAATAATTATTATATGAAGAGTACTTTCCAATGTACGACGATTTCACACAGCAGACTTCCCAGCCCACCAAGGAGAAAATCTGCTTTACCGTAGCCTCTCTGTTTTTGGGTATTGCAGGACTCTTAGCCTGGTGTGTGCCATCACTTTATTATTAACCCTTGGCAATTCCATTCCGGGTGCTGTTTTAGCTGTTGCCAATTTGTAATCTGACAGATATGAAAAGTGAGAAGCACTAAGTGCTTCTCACTTTTTCTCCTTTAAGCTTTGAATAACCCTTCCTGATTTTCCCGCATATTATATGATAACACTCCTGTATCAAAGGTGCTTTCATGCGTGACATTCCCTATAACAGAGCTGCTGCGATAGCCTATGCCCGCAGATGGGCTTTGGACCGCAACCCCGCATATTATAATTTTGATAACATTGGTGGCGACTGCACCAATTTCGCTTCCCAGTGTCTCTACGCCGGTGCAAGGGTTATGAATTACACTCCTGTCATGGGCTGGTTTTTCTTATCCCTGCAAAAGCGCACTCCCTCCTGGAGCGGTGTGGAATACCTTTACAATTTTCTGGTAAACAACAAGTCCATGGGACCGTATGCACATGTGGTGCCACAGACGGAAGCCAAACCCGGTGACATTGTCCAGCTGGGTACTTTATCCGGTGACTTTTATCATTCTCCGGTTATTACCGCCGTCACACCCACAATCCAA
>CAZOSU010000301.1:0-3701 GCA_964582515.1 uncultured Acetatifactor sp.
AGATTACGAATACGGTTCATCATAAAATTATAAGCACTGATGTCCCCGTCAAAACGCTGCTGCTCCTCCTCCACGGGCACATCAATCACATTCTGCTCGCAGAGAATTTTGCAGATTTCTTTACCGGAAAGCACATCATTCTTAATCATAAAACGATAAATTCTCTTCTGAAACTCTAAATTAGAATCAATAATCTCAAATATATAGTCACAGATTTCGTTATAAATCTCCGTGGAATCAGAATACTTTCCTGTGAGCTTTAATCTGCTTACATCCACCCAGTTCTGTGCGATACAGTAATTAAGATATTCATGTAAGCTGATTACCTCATCCGTAGCCCAGGCTATCTGGGTCTTGTCCTCTTTATCAATTAAGGAGGTATTCAAAATACCCTGCTCCTTTAAAAGCGTCACAATATAGCTCTGATAAACCTTGTATTCTAAGGTCAGCTTATTGTAAACCGTCTTTTCCTCCTTTAACTCATTCATCAGCTTCTCATAGGTGGAAGCCTTATACTCCAGATACTTTTCGTGCACCGCACGCTCTGTCTCTCCGGCAGTATCCTCAGTAAAACGATTAATGTCAATGACACTGTTGTTAATCACTGCATAATACACATCATAGATGGGTATCTTAATATCGGAATTGGTATCGTTCTTGCCCGCTTTATATTCCTTGGCATTGATAATCTTATCCGCCACGATACCGGCGATACGCTGCTCTAAGGTATTGTAAGCCGCCTTTTGCAGTTCACTGTCAATGGTAAGCACCACATCGTTTCCTGCCACTGCTTCCTTACGGTCCAGAATACTGATTACGCGGCCCATGTTATCAACCACAACCTTCTCGTACCCCTTGGTACCCTGCAAAGTGGTCTCCATATAATACTCGATACCGGACCGGCCTACAATATCGTTAATATTATAGCGCTCACCTGTGCCGCCCTCTTTCAAATCCTTTTCATTTAATGTGACCAGGTCATCGCTGTCAATCTTACCGGTATATCCCAATATGTGGGAAAAATAAATACTGTCATTATATCGGCGGACCGTATCCTCTTCTATCGTCACTCCCGGAAGCTCTGCACTGTTTTCCATGATTACCGCTACTGTTTTATCGGAAATATCCGTAGCCACTGTAGTACCGATATACTTACGGAAGCTGGTCAGCTTCATGGCATAGCGCACCGTCACCATCTGAAGAAATTCCTTCTTGGTATATCCCTTTCCCGGGATAAAATCCGACTTGGAATCACCCTCCACCTCATAATCCCCGATGGCAAAGCCGTCCGACTTACTGCCGAGGAAATACATCACGTCATCCGGCGTAGCATTTTTTTCCGGCTCTTCCAAATCATCCACATAGGTATGTCCATACACATCCGCCAGAAAACGAAGCAGCTTGGTACCTGACTTATTGAAGGCAAAATCTCCATTCTCATCAATATAAATACCAAAATCGGTAATAATACTGTCCCCGTTTTTCTCCACCATTTTAATCAGCTTATAAATGGTTTCGTTCATCTGGGCATTCTTCTGTTTGCCGGACTCATAGACATCCTCAATTTTCACAGAATACGCCAGCTCATCATAGGCAAGTACCACACCGTTACAATCCCTTATGGTACCGCGGGAGCTGGAAATACTGCGCGTCTTTTCCGTTTCCAATATGAACTTGTCTAAGTACTCCTGTCCCTGGACAATCTGTAAATCAAACAGACGATACAATAAAATCCCCCCAAAGGCAATAAATACAAGGGTAAGGATGGTCAGTCTGCTGGTAAAAAACACCAGAATGTCCTCTTTTAACTTATCGAACCAATCCAAATTTCTGTGAGCTCCTTTTTTCTCGCTTTTCCAGCTTCTCATTAATAAAGAGAATCATGGGATAATAAAGACAAGTAATTAAAATGGTATACACTGCCTCCGGGAAAATGATGTTTTTGAAATAAAACAGAAAATCCAGCTTTCCCCGAAGAAGAAACAATAAAACATAGCAAATCATACCATAGGAAAGGTCACTGATGGTAATCAGTGCAATGGGAAGCTTAATATCCTCCGGATAAAATATACGATTAAATTTACCATTTACAAAACCTATGCACATATAGATAAGTGCGTAAAACCCAATCACTTCCCCGAAAAACACATCACACAGCAGTCCGGAAAAAAAACCTATCCAGATGCCTGCCTTTTCGCCTCTCATAAAGCCGAAGGAGGCGATGATAATGATGAGTAAATTGGGCACGATTCCTGCAAAGGATAATCCCTTAAACACCGTCGTCTGCAAAAGAAAGCTAAACCAGACAAGCAGTGCTACAATCAGCTTTCGAATCATAATATAATACTACTCCTCAATGGTTTCCTTACGTTCCAGAATAACCAGTACATCCTCTAAATGCTCAAAGTCTACCGCCGGAACAAGATATCCTGACTTGGTCAGGTTGTTGGAATCCTTCTCTACAGAATAGATATACCCAATCAAAATATCCGGCAGATATTTGTCGCTGATATGGGAGGTAACCACCTTATCCGCTTCTGCCACAGCATCCTGACTATCGATTAACTGACTGAAGCGGATGACACCCTCCGACATGGAAGCCAGATCTCCGGACACAATCATAAGGTCAGAGGTAGCCAGCGTCTTGGCAGATACATTAGAATTATCATCAATGATGGAGGTTACCTTCGCCCAGCCCGGGCCAATGGAGGTGATGCGTCCAACCAGTCCGCCTCCGGCGATAACATTCATATCCACCAAAAGTCCATCCTCCGTCCCCTTATCTATGATAAAGGTGGAATACCAGTTGCCTGCATCACGGCTGATAATTTTGGCACCAACCTTTGTGTAGCTGTCATACTGCATATCCAGCTTATATAGCTCCCGATAACGGTTTAACTCCGTCTTTTCCTGCAAAAGCTGGGTGTTTTCCACCGTCAGGTCCGCAATTTGCTCCCTTAAGGCCTCATTTTCTTCCAAAAGCTCACGAATCTGAACCAGCTCCTCGCTACGGTTTGCCAGCCAGGTTCCGGCCTTACTGATGCCCTGCTGGAAGGGTACCACCACATAGCTTACCGCCGCATTTAACGGCTTATTAAATAAATCGGTTCCCAGTGATACAATCATCAGAACCACACATACACATGTCAATATAAAAAGGAGATATTTACTCGGCAAAGTAAACCTCTCCCCTTTTCTCCTTACTACCGGACTCATTTACTCATTCCCTCGATTGAATAGGCAACAGATTTATACTTATCATCTTTGATAACCTTTGATAATCCAATGGCAACGCTGGTTAAAGGATTCTCGGAAATATTCACCTTTAGGCCGGTTCCTTCATGAAGCTGCTGCGCCAGATGACTTACCTGGGAAGCACCGCCGGTTAAGTAGATACCATTGCGGAAAATATCCGCTGCAAGCTCAGGTGGAGTTCTTTCCAAAATCACTTTTACGTTATCAATAATCGTATGGAAATACTCCTGCAGGCACTCTACCACAAGCTCTGTAGGAATTACTCTCTCCACAGGCAGACCGGTAACAATGTCCCTTCCGTATACTACGGCACCTTTTTTCTCTTCCTCCAGCTCTGCAAGGGCATTCTTTACATTTTCTGCTGTTTTGCCGCCTACAATCAAGCTGAATTCCTTACGGATGGCATTCTTGATTGCTTCATCAAATTTTGCACCGCCCACCTTGAT
>CAZOSU010000302.1:0-1263 GCA_964582515.1 uncultured Acetatifactor sp.
CACGCATAATTCGTACTTGTTCATTATAGTTACCTCCTTTTGGTCTCTGGCCCTCGACTCACCGAGAGCAAGGAATTAATATATCACGAAGAGTTATGATAGCATATTTCCTCCGTAAAAGCAACAAAAACTTTCTACTTTTCCCACATTTTTTCACATATTTACCGGGGCTTTAAGACCTCCCGCACATTCTTCTCCACATCCCGGCGGGCAATCATAATCTGGTGCTCACAGCCCCTGCATTTTAAGCGGAAATCGGCACCGATACGAAGCACCTCCCATTCCCTGCTTCCACAAGGATGCTGCTTTTTTAACTTTACAATATCTCCAACCTGAATATCCATTTTGGGGCCTCCCTCCACAAATCTTTTGCTATTATACCATTAACCATCTTTTCCCTCAAGAAATTGTGCAAAAAAAACGATATACCTTTATAGAAGGAGGGGTTACCATGTCCAAAGAATTAGAACAATTTACTCAAATTATCAAGGATTACAAGAACATCGTATTTTTCGGTGGTGCAGGTGTATCCACAGAAAGCGGTATTCCGGATTTCCGCAGCGTGGATGGTTTGTACAATACCCAATATAACTACCCGCCGGAAACCATTTTAAGCCACAGCTTTTACATGAGGAACCGGTCGGAATTCTACCGTTTTTACCACAATAAGATGCTATATCCTCATGCCAAGCCCAATGCTGCCCATATTGGCCTTGCCAGACTGGAGCAGGCGGGCAAATTAAATGCTGTCATTACCCAGAACATCGATGGTCTCCACCAGATGGCGGGAAGCAAAAAGGTGTACGAGCTTCATGGCAGTGTGCTGCGGAATTACTGCGAAAGATGCCATGCCTTTTATGATATGGACTATATTATAAAAGCAGGTGGTGTTCCCGTCTGCGAAAAATGCGATGGTTTTGTCAAGCCGGATGTTGTTTTATATGAGGAATCCTTAAATCAACGAATTTTAGCAGAGTCCATTCATCATATTCAGAGTGCCGACGTACTCATTGTGGGTGGTACCTCCCTGGCAGTCTATCCCGCTGCCGGATTGATAGATTATTTTACCGGAGATAAATTAATCGTCATCAATATGTCCCCCACTGCCAGAGACACTCATGCGGATTTGGTGATTGCAAAACCAATTGGAGAGGTCTTTGGAACTATTGATGTGTAATTTTAAACAATCTTTTTTACCATTTTTTAACATTTTTATGGATTTTTCCTAAATTTTCTTGTTTATTTTACGTAAAAGAGGTAGAA
>CAZOSU010000302.1:1273-3698 GCA_964582515.1 uncultured Acetatifactor sp.
GAACACACATGGCAAAAGAAATCGTAGCAATGATCTTGGCTGGTGGACAGGGTTCCAGACTATATGCATTAACCCAAAAATTAGCGAAGCCTGCCGTACCTTTTGGCGGAAAGTACCGTATCATCGACTTCCCATTGTCCAACTGCGTAAACTCAGGCATTGATACTGTAGGTATCTTAACCCAGTATCAGCCGTTGGTTTTAAATGAATATATCGGAAACGGTCAGCCATGGGATTTGGACCGTATTTATGGCGGCGTACATGTACTTCCGCCTTACCAGCAGGCAAGCGGCTCGGACTGGTACAAGGGTACTGCAAATGCAATTTATCAGAACCTTCACTTTATCAACCGTTATGATCCCAAATATGTAATCATCTTGTCCGGTGACCAGATTTGTAAACAGGACTATAGTGATTTTTTGGAGTTCCATAAAGAAAAGGGAGCAGAATTCACCGTAGCTGTTATGGAAGTCCCTTGGGAAGATGCCTCTCGTTTCGGTCTTATGGTCGCAGATGGTGATGACCGCATCACTGAGTTCCAGGAGAAGCCAAAGCAGCCGAAATCAAACTTAGCTTCCATGGGTATATACATATTCAACCGGGATATCCTTGAGAAATATCTTACCGAGGATGAAGCGAATCCGGAGTCGTCCAACGACTTTGGTAATGATATCATTCCTAAGCTCCTCGCAGATAACCGCAAGATGTTTGCATACCACTTTGATGGCTACTGGAAGGATGTAGGAACAATTCCATCTCTTTGGGAAGCAAATATGGAAATCATGGACCCCGAGCATAGCGGAATCGACTTATTTGATGATTCCTGGAAGATTTACAGCCGAAACGCAGGTCTTCCCGGACATAAGATTGGCAAGGATGCGGTGGTGGAGAACTCCATGATTACCGATGGTTGTAAGATTGACGGAAATGTAAAGCACTCCATTCTCTTCTCCGGTGTTACCGTAGAAAAGGGTGCAGTAGTAGAGGATGCCGTTATTATGGGTCGCAGCACCATTAAAGCAGGTGCAAAGGTTGCCCACTGTATTATTGCAGAAAATGCTGTTATCGGAGAAGGCGCTACCGTTGGCGCAATGCCTACCGACACTGAGAAGGGTGTAGCTACAGTAGGTCCTAATGTAACGGTCGGTGCTCATGCCTTCATCGGTCCAAATGCAATGGTTAGTGAAAATGTAAAGGATGGTGAGAAGCAATGTTAAATACTAATTTAGATGCTTTAGGCATTATTTTCCCCAACAGCTACGACAACCAGATTCCTGAGCTTTGTAGCGAACGTTTAATGGCCTCTATCCCTTTCGCAAGCCGTTATCGTATGATTGACTTTATCCTTTCCGGCATGGTGAACTGTGGTATTGATAATGTATCCGTTATCGTGCGTAAGAATTATCGTTCTCTCCTTCGCCACATCGGCTCCGGACGTGAATGGGATTTAACCAGAAAGAACGGTGGTCTGAATGTAGTTCCCCCTTATGCAGAAAAGGGTGTCAGCGTATATAACGGACGAATTGAAGCTTTAGCAAGTATTATTGATTTCTTAAAGAAGCAGAAGGAAAAATATGTAATCATCTCCGATGCGAATATCGTATCCAACTTCGATTACAATGCTCTTCTTGCTGCGCATAAGGAAACCGGTGCAGACGTTACCATCGTTTACAAAGAAGAGCCCATTCCTTACAGCTTTAAGAACTTCCAGAACAGCCTTACCAAGGATATGTACTATACCCTTGATTTAGATGGTACCAGAGTAAAAGAGCTCCATACCAATGCAAAGGAAGATGGCGTACAGAATCTCTCCATGAATATCTACTTCGTAGAAAGAGAGCTTCTTATTAAGCTGGTGGAAGAGGCACATTCCCGCGGTTATGTATACTTCGAGCGCGATATTCTCTCCCCTAAGATGGAGAAATTGTCCATCCACGGTTATAAATACGAAGGTTATACTGCTCGTATCACCGATTTAATGAGCTACTACACCGAGAATATGCGTCTCCTTGAGGATGACAATATGGAACAGCTCTTCGGTACTCACAGAGTATACACCAAGGTTCGCGATGACAACCCGACCCGCTACTTAGGAAGAGCAACCGTAAAGAATACCTTAGTTGCCGATGGTTGTGTTATCGAGGGTAAGGTTGAAAACTGTATCTTATTCCGTGGCGTTAAGATTGGCAAGGGTGCTGTGGTTAAAAACAGTATCATCATGCAGGATACCGAAATTATGACCAACGCCGAAGTAAATTATGTAATTACGGATAAAGAGGTTACCATTACTGCAGGCAAGGAACTGAAAGGAAATGATTCCTTCCCGGTATTTATTCCACCTTATAAGACGGTATAGATTCACGAAAAATTGGGGCTGTCGGTTAATGTGAAATTTTAACCATTTCAGCTCCCAAAGAAAGTACTC
>CAZOSU010000303.1:0-3697 GCA_964582515.1 uncultured Acetatifactor sp.
ATTGTGCCATCAATCACATGCTGAAATATAAAACTAAGAGTCTGCTCATTTTTCTTAGCCACTTTTTCTTTATAACTATATTTCAATAGAAAGGACAAAAAATCTAAAATAGGTTTTGTTATTCCTTTTGAATTCTGATATTTATCTCGAATTTTATCGTCTTGTGACATTTCATTGTTTCCAAAATAATGTTTGTATAGCAACATTAATCCCATTCTTGATGCTGGCAAAAAAAGAACATTTGACGAAACAGGTGCACTTCCTCCTAAAATTTTACCTAATATGCATCCAACTTCAATAAATTTTGCAAATTCAACAGGAATACTAGTCCCAAAACCATTATACCCTTCACTTTCTCCTATTAACTTTCCGTCAACATCATACTCCATTATGAACGCGCCATAAAACTTATTTTCATTTTGTATTGATTCCAGAGCACGCTCTTGTGTAATCATTTTCTTTTCAATCAAATATTCAATAGTCCTATTCTTCAAAAAATAGATATCATAACTAACATCTATATCCTCAAATTCTATAGTTACCTCTTCTATTGGTATTTGCACATTAAATGTTTCTTCTACAATTTCATTTATATTGTTTTTCAGATAATTGTTTACCCACTTATTTAATCCCACAATTTCTTCTTTTCCAATATGAAATGCATCAACTTCATCAATTGGGGGCATCTCAATTCGTGGTGTCGAAGCAGATAATTTCTTAACAACGGAATATATTAATTCCATCAATTGAGTTTTTCCACTATTATTATTTCCTACAAAAACAGTAAAGTTACTTATGTTAACTCTTGCTTTTTTAATTTTTCCAAAATTACGGACATTAATATATACATTCATTATCAATTCATCTCGCTTTCTAAACGCTCAAATTACAAATAGATACTTTATTATAACACCTTTTTCAAAATAAATACACCTATAAATAACATATATTCATAATTTTATATATAGCAAATGCTCTATTTACGCAATTTCACACTATCATAGGATTTATCTAAACCAACTTTCTTTATTTATTACCCATACTCAATCATGTTTCGTTATTTATTTACATTATTAATCATTCTATATTCAACTTCAACAAACTCCCCCATTCCCCACCTTTTTCTCTTTCCATGTCTACATACACAAAAGACCAACGCATAGCTGGTCTTTCTCACACGCATATCAAATTTTCTCTAACGCCTCTACTCCTCCAATTTATACCCCATGCCCCACACGGTCTTAATAATATTCCCCTTCTCGCCCATCTTACTGCGGAGCTTCTTTACGTGGGTATCAATGGTTCTGGCATCGCCGAAGTAATCATAATTCCATACACTGTTCAAAATCTTTTCTCTGGACAATGCAATGCCCTTATTTTCCATAAAATAAGTAAGTAATTCAAATTCCTTAAAGCTAAGATCCACGGACTGTCCGTCGATGGTGACCTGATGGGCCACTTTGTCGATGACAATGCCGGCGTACTCTAAGTTGTCTTCACTACTACCCTGTCCGGTTCTACGCAGTATTGCCTCAATACGTGCTACCAGAATCTTGGGGCTAAAGGGCTTGGCAATATATTCGTCCACCCCCAGCTTAAAACCGGTAAGCTCGTCCTGCTCGTCCGTTCTGGCAGTCAGCATAATGATGGGAACCTGGGAATAAGCGCGAATTTCTTTACACACCTGCCAGCCGTCCATCTTGGGCATCATCACATCCAACACAATCAGTGCAATATCCTTTTCCTTGAAAAAAATATCCACTGCCTGCTCTCCGTCTCCTGCCTCCAGCACATCAAAGCCGCTCTTTGTAAGGAAATCCTTTACAAGCTTACGCATCCTGCTTTCATCATCTACAACCAATACTTTTAATCGTTCCATATGCACAACCTATCTTTCGTCTTAGTATGCTTATTATAAAACACATCTATGTAGATTTTGTGAAAACTACTCACCAATTTTCAGTTCCAGCTCTTTTTCCCGAATTACCTGCTCCCGGGTGTCAAGCTCCTGCTCCCAGGCTGCATAGCGGTTCTCCAAAGCAGTTTCATAATTCAGAATATTGGGATTCTCACTGCTCAAAGCCACATAAAACATAAAGGCTACCGCCATGGCAAGGAGCACATTCAATGCCACGGAAACGGTGGTACCGAATTTACGCTTGGCAATCTCCTGCTTTGTGTCCGGTCTGCGGATGTTTTTCACTGTTCGCACCGGAATGGGCGTAATCTCCTTATCCAGCTTGTCCTTGTGATTATTCAGATAATTCTGCAGATGTTTTAAATAAATCATACCCACCGGTGTACGGAAAATCTGATCCCCAATGGCCTTCTCATAGATGGAGTATACCTGGGAAACGTCTGCATAATTCAGCTTGGATTCTATGTAATCCACCTGCTTTTTTTCCTTTGTGGCAAGCTTTGCTTCTGTCTGGTTTGGAAAAGAGAAGCCCTCCGCTTCAAATCCCTGCATATTCTGTGTATCCATAATCCTCTATTACATTCCCAAGAAATTTCTTACAACGGACTGCATTTCGTTCACTTCACATACATTGTCATGAACCACCGGTGCGGTACGAATTTCTTCGATTGCGTTTGGTACGGTTACATTTGCAATCTTAGAAAGCTCATCTACCAGCTCAAAATCTCCCTTTGCGCTTTCACTCTGAACAAGAGCTTCCATTACGCTTCTGGTGAACTTGAAGGGGCTTGCGGTAGACGCGATAACCGTCTTTGCCTTATCCCCTGTTTCTTTTACATATTTATCATATACGGTAGCAGCTACTGCGGTATGGGTATCGATTACATAACCGCAATCCTCATATAAAGCATGGATTGTCTCTGCTGTCTCTGCCTCTGTAGCATAGTTTCCGTAGAAATCTGCAAGCTGTGCCTTCATTTCCTCGGTAATCTCGTACTTACCATTACCATTTAATGCTGCCATCAGCTCTGCATTCTTCTCTGCATCATTGCCTGCAATGCGATAAATCAATCTCTCTAAGTTGCTGGAGATTAAGATATCCATGGAAGGAGATGTGGTCAGCACAAAATCTCTGTTTCTGTCATAGGTACCGGTACTGAAGAAATCGTATAATACCTTGTTGTCATTGGATGCGCAGATTAATTTTGCAATGGGCACACCCATGTTCTTCGCATAAAAAGCAGCTAAGATATTACCAAAGTTACCGGTAGGAACTACCACGTTGATAGCTTCGCCGTTTGCAATCTTCTCCTCGGAAAGAAGCTTTGCATAAGAGTACACATAATACACAATCTGCGGTACCAGTCTGCCGATGTTGATGGAGTTTGCAGAAGAGAACTGGAAGCCCTTTTCATCCATTTCCTTTGCCAGCTCCTTATCAGAGAAAATCTTCTTCACGCCGGTCTGTGCGTCATCAAAGTTACCGTGGATACCCACTACCAGAGTATTTGACTCCTTCTGGGTAACCATCTGCTTCTCCTGAATAGGGCTTACACCGTTCTTCGGATAAAATACGATGATTCTGGTGCCCTCTACACCTGCAAAGCCGGCCAGTGCTGCCTTACCGGTATCACCGGAGGTAGCGGTTAAGATAACGATTTCATTCTTAATATCATTCTTCTTTGCAGAGGTGATAAGTAAATGCGGCAGAATGGATAATGCCATATCCTTAAATGCAATGGTTGCACCATGGAAAAGCTCTAAATAATATGCGCCGCC
>CAZOSU010000304.1:0-3696 GCA_964582515.1 uncultured Acetatifactor sp.
TTGTAACAAAAAAACACCGAATTTATGCGGGTTTCAGGTGTTTCGCAATCACCTATTTAAACAGGAATAGGAAAGGAGAAGACAAATGAGATTTTATGATTTTGAAGCAAAGGATGTAACGGGAGTTAATGTTTGTATGAGTGAGTATGCCGGCAAGGTGGTACTGGTTTTTAACAGTGCTACGGAGTGTGGTTTTACACCTCAGTATGATGATTTGCAGGATTTATATGAAAAATATGAGGCACAGGGACTGGAAATCCTGGATTTCCCCTGCAATCAGTTTGGGAATCAGGCACCGGGCTCTGACCAGGAGATAGTGAGTTTCTGTGATTCCAGATATGGCATCGCTTTCCCGCATTTTTCTAAGGTCGATGTAAATGGAGAAAAGGCGCTTCCGCTATTTAAGTATTTGCAGTGTGAGAAGGGATTTGAGGGCTTCCAGCCGGAGCATCCTTTGACCGCTATCGTAGAAAGCATGCTGGAGAGAACCCATCCCAACTATAAAAATGAGCCGGATATTAAGTGGAATTTTACCAAGTTCCTCATTGATAGAAACGGTAATGTGGTGGCAAGATTCGAGCCTACAGAGGATATGCAGGTAGTGGAAGATAAGATTTGTGAGTTATTATAGATAGAAAGGCGGATAAGATTTTGGAATACAATTACAAAACCCAAAATACATGTGCTACCAATATAAAGCTGGATATTGAAGGCAATGTGGTGAGAAATATTGTTTTCACCGGAGGCTGCAACGGCAACTTAAAAGCCATTCCGCTCCTTGTGGACGGCTGGACCGTGGAGCAGATTGAAGAAAAGTGTAAGGGAATTACCTGTGGCAGACGCCCCACCTCCTGTGCGGACCAGCTGGCCCATGCAGTTAGAGAGGCTTATGAGGCAGCTTTGGGGCAGTAAGATGGAGAAATGATATGAGTGACAAATACGATACATTAAAATTAGGGAACCAATTATGCTTTCCGCTGTATGCCTGTTCGAAGGAGATTGTGAAGCGTTATAAGCCCTTCTTAGAAGAGATTGATTTAACATATACCCAGTACATTACCATGATGGTGCTATGGGAGCATAAGCAGATGAATGTGAAAGAGCTTGGCTCCTACCTTTATCTGGATTCGGGGACACTTACTCCTGTACTAAAGAAGCTGGAGCAGAAGGGGTATCTTACCAGAAAACGTAATGAAAAGGATGAGCGTGTACTAGATGTGGCAATCACGGAGACAGGAGAGGCGCTTAAGGAAAGAGCAGTGGAGATACCCGCAAAAATCGGTGGCTGCGTGGCACTTTCACAGGCGGACGCCATGAAGCTGTACCAGCTTCTGCATAAGCTTCTGGGCAGCTTTGATATGGAAGAATAGAGGAGGAACCGTGGCAGAGAGAAATCTTTGTCCGGTTCTTTTTTGTGCGCAAAAAGCATATATATGGTATACTCTAGGAAGGAAGAAAAGGTGTTAAGAATGAAGAGAAAATTTGTATGGATAAGTTTGCTTTTTATGCTGTTATGTATCGCATGCGGAAGGGAAGAAGAGCCGGCAGTAATATCCGGTGAGGCAATCATTACCATGCCCCCGGTTTTGGAAGTGGATATTACTCCTGAGCCGTCAGAAGAGGTGGTAGAGACAGTAGAAGCGGAAGAAGTGATAGAAAAATACTCCATTGCGAACCTGCTTCTTCTCGCCAAGGCACCCCTTGGACAAACCATGTATGTCTGGGGCGGTGGCTGGAACGAGGAGGACACCGGTGCAGGAGCGGATGCCTGTACCTTGGGAGTGAGTCCCGTCTGGGCAGAATTTGCCGCTAAGCAGGATGCCTCCTATGATTATGATGATACCCGTTACCAGATACACGACGGACTGGACTGCTCCGGCTATATGGGCTGGCTGGTTTACAATCTGCTGGAAACAGAGGATGGTCAGCCGGGATATGTGACAAAGGCTACCGATATGGCGGCGGATTTTGCAGCCAGGGGCTTTGGTGAATTTACCTCCGCAGAAGAAGTGGAGGACTGGCAGGCCGGAGATATTATGAGCATGAAGGGACATGTGTGGATGGCTCTGGGAATGTGTGAGGACGGCAGCGTGGTCCTGTTGCATGCCAGCCCGCCGGGAGTGATGCTTTCCGGTACGAGACTTGCGGACAATAAGGTTAGTCAGGCAGAAATACTTGCCAATGAATATATGAGCACCTGTTACCCGGAGTGGTATGAGCGTTATCCCATCACTGTGCGGGATTATGAATATCTGGAGAAATCTTCCCGAATGCGCTGGGGAGAGGAGTTTTTGTCCGATGCACAGGGGCTTCGGGAGATGAGTGCGGAAGAAGTGCTGCAGTGGCTTTTTGCAGAAGGTGAAAATACGTAAAAAGGAGATACGCAGGAGCAACTACAGATAAGTTGTGGCCGAATCTTGAGATAGGCTGGTGCGGCGCAAGGCTTTCGTATGCTCCTGCAAATAAACACCGGATGCCATGAAGACTTTTCTACGCCCACAATAAATGGAAAAGGGGAAATAAAATAAACGAAGGAATGATTGCTCCGTACAAAAAAATTGTGGAATAATACTGATTTTTCAAAAATAGGCAATTTTTCTCTTTTCCATAGGAAAAAAAAGGAATATAATATTTTCCATATTAATTGTAAACCGCGCATGACGCAGAAGAGAGGACAAAAACGATGAAACAGGATATGATTGTAATTCTGGATTTAGGTAGTACTGAAAATACCGTAATCGCAAGAGAAATTCGTGATTTAGGCGTATACAGCGAGATTCATCCGCACGACATTACCGTGGAAGAGCTGAATTCCCTCAACAATGTAAAAGGTATCATTTTAAATGGTGGCGAGAACCGTGTAGTTGACGGTGTGGCAGTTGACGTAAATCCTGCCATCTATGAGTGTGGCTATCCTGTCATCGCAATCGACCATCCTACTGCAAAGTGCGATACCAGCCTAGATAAATTGCCGGATACAGAGTTTTTAAAAAGCTTTTTATTTGACACCTGTAAGGCAGAAGCAAACTGGAACATGAAGAACTTCATTGAAGACCAGGTAGAGCTTGTGCGCCGTCAGGTAGGTGACAAGAAGGTATTGCTTGCTCTTTCCGGCGGTGTAGATTCCTCCGTAGTGGCAGCCCTTCTTTTAAAGGCAATCGGCAACCAGTTAACCTGTGTGCATGTTAATCATGGTTTAATGCGTAAGAATGAGTCTGAGAACGTAGTAGAGGTATTTAAGAATCAGCTCAATGCAAATCTTGTATATGTAGATGCTACGGACAGATTCTTAGGCAAGCTGGAAGGCGTAGCAGACCCTGAGCAGAAGAGAAAGATTATCGGCGGTGAATTCATCCGCGTATTTGAAGAGGAAGCAAGAAAGTTAGAAGGTATCGATTTCCTTGGACAGGGTACCATTTATCCTGATATCATCGAGTCCGGTACCAAGACCGCTAAGTGTGTGAAGTCTCACCACAATGTAGGCGGACTTCCTGAGGATTTACAGTTTGAACTGGTTGAGCCTCTGGCACAGCTTTTCAAGGACGAAGTACGTGCCTGCGGCGTAGAGCTTGGTTTACCTGCAGAAATGGTATATCGTCAGCCATTCCCGGGCCCGGGACTTGGTGTACGATGTCTCGGTGCCATCACCAGAGACCGTCTGGAAGCACTCCGTGAGTCCGATGCAATCCTTCGTGA
>CAZOSU010000305.1:0-3694 GCA_964582515.1 uncultured Acetatifactor sp.
ACCGCTACGTTTTTCGCGGAGTGAGAGCGTGTCTTCAAAAGACCTATAGTCCCCTCCACGGAGCGGTTCCCCATGCATAGTGCCGTGATTAGTGGCAACGAAAGGAAACAAACTTGCAAAAAATACATGTACTTGATGAAGCAACAATTGATAAAATAGCTGCCGGTGAGGTGGTGGAGCGGCCGGCCAGCGTGGTAAAGGAGCTGGTGGAAAATGCCATTGATGCAGGCGCCACCTCCATTACGGTGGAGATTAAAGAGGGCGGTATCAGCTTTATCCGCATTACGGACAACGGCTCCGGCATTTCTGCGGACCAGATACGGACGGCCTTTCTTCGCCATGCCACCAGTAAGATTTCTTCCGCGGAGGATTTGTCCAGCATCGGAAGTCTGGGCTTTCGTGGAGAGGCATTATCCAGCATTGCCGCAGTGGCGCAGGTAGAACTGATTACCAAGACCAGAGATTCCCTCCTTGGAAAGCGTCTGGTATTGGAGGGACCCAGGGAAGTTGCCTTTGAGGATGTGGGAGCGCCGGACGGCACTACCTTCCTTATAAGGAATCTGTTTTTTAATACTCCTGTGCGTAGGAAGTTTCTAAAGACTGCTGCCACAGAGGGCGGATATGTTATTGATTTGATGGAGCATATGGCACTGTCCAGACCGGATATCGCCTTTAAGCTGATTGTGGGCAGCCAGACCAAATTCTATACCACGGGAAACGGCCAGCTAAAGGAAGTGATTTACCGCATTTACGGTCGCGATACAGCAAGTAATGTGATTGCCATGGACCATGAGGAGGGTGGTATCCGTATCCGTGGATATCTGGGTGAACCTTCCATTGTGCGCTCCAACAGAAATTATGAAATTTACTTTATCAATGGCCGCTTTATTAAGAGCAATGTGATATCAAAGGCCATTGAAGATGGATATAAGCAGTATCTGATGCAGCATAAATTCCCCTTTTGTGTGCTGCATATTACCGTAGAGGATAAGTCCAGAGTGGACGTAAATGTGCATCCCACCAAGATGGAGGTACGTATTTCCGATGGACCCATCGTGTATAATATGATTGCGGATGCCATCTTGTATCGTTTGTCGAATAAAGAGATGATTCCGGAGACCACTTTACCAAAGGAGAAGGTAAAGCCGAAGATAGCAGAGGAAGCTCCAGAAGTGGGAACAGAGCCCGCTAAGGCAGAACCAACGTCACAACCTCCTGTACAGAGCATAGCAAGGGGAGAAGCTCTGCCGGCAATGAAAACCTTGTACGAAGGTGCAAAAGTGATTTCTAAATCCCTGCCGGAGAGGGAAAATAAGGAGATAAAGCTGTCGGTGGAAAAGCCGGCTGCCATACCGGTGAAAAAGGAGTCTGCACCGGAGCCCTTTGAGGTGAACCGCCAGCAATCCTTCAAGGTGATGGAGGAGCTGAAGTATGAGGCAGACCGAAATAAAATGACGGATTTTAAGCAGGAGACCTTATTTGAGGAGGACGAGAAGCTTCTTAGCCAGAAGAAAAAGGCGGATTATCGTATCATAGGACAAGTCTTTGATACGTATTTTATGGTGCAGTATGAGGATAAGCTGATGATTATCGACCAGCATGCGGCCCATGAAAAGGTAAAGTACGAGCGTCTGATGAAGCGCTATGAGGAAAAGACCATGGTAAGCCAGAATCTGATGCCTCCTCTGGTGGTCAGTCTTACCGGACAGGAGGAGCAGGTGCTTGCGGAATATGCAGAGGTGTTTCACAATATGGGCTTTGAGGTGGAGCATTTCGGAGGTAATGAGTACACCATCCGAGCAGTGCCGGTGGATTTGTATGGCTGTGAGGAAAAGCAGATGTTTTTAGAGGTTTTAGACCAGTTGGCGGAAACCGGCACCAGAGGAAATATGAAGGTGGTGGAGGAAAAGATTGCCTCCATGTCCTGCAAGGCGGCGGTGAAGGGTAATAATCGTCTGAGTATGGAGGAGGCGAAGGCTTTGATTGATGAGCTTCTGACCTTGGACAATCCCTACAATTGTCCTCACGGAAGACCTACCATTATAACCCTTACCAAGTATGAAATGGAGAAACGATTCAAACGATGATGGAGAAAAGACCACTCATAGTATTAACAGGGCCTACAGCTGTGGGAAAAACAAGCCTTTCCATAAAGCTGGCCAAGGCAGTGAATGGAGAGATTATTTCTGCGGATTCCATGCAGGTTTATAAAGGCATGGATATTGGTTCGGCGAAAATCATGCCAGATGAGATGGAGGGTGTTCCCCATCACCTCATCGATGTACTGGAGCCTTGGGAGGACTTTAATGTGGTAACCTTCCAGAACCTTTGCAAGGAGGCCATGGAGGGGATTTATCAAAGAGGCCGCATACCCATACTTACCGGTGGTACCGGCTTTTATATTCAGGCGGTGCTGAAGGATATAGATTTTACCAGTAACGATGAGGATACCTCCTATCGTGAGGCTCTGGAAACGCTGGCAAAGGAAAAGGGGCCAGAGCATTTACACGAAATGCTGAAAGAGGTGGACCCGGCTTCGGCAGCGTCCATCCATGCCAATAATATTAAGCGGGTTATCCGCGCTCTGGAATTCCATCACCAGACCGGCGAGAGGATTTCGGAGCATAATGACCAGGAAAGTCAAAAACAGTCTCCCTACAATTTTGCCTATTTTGTGTTAAACGACGACCGGGCAAAGCTCTATGAGCGTATTGAAAAGCGTATCGATATCATGCTGGAGCAGGGACTGGTGGAGGAAGTAAAAGCGTTGGCGGAGAAGGGGCTTTCCAGAGGCTACGTGTCCATGCAGGGACTGGGCTATAAGGAAATTCTTGACTATCTGGACGGAGAAAGCTCTTTGGAGGAAGCTGTTTATATCTTAAAAAGAGATACCAGACATTTTGCCAAGAGGCAGATTACCTGGTTTAAAAGGGAGCGCGAGGTCATCTGGGTAAATAAACCGGACTTTGCTTATGAGGAAGAAAGAATACTGGCATTTATATTAGAGTGCCTGGGAGAGAAAAAAATATGGTCATAAAGAGGAGTAAGGATGAGCAGTATTAGTGAAATGTATAAAGAGATGGGCATTTCATCACAGGTTTATGAATACGGAGAGCTGATATGCAAAAAGCTAAAGCAGCGCTTTGAGGAAATTGATGAAAATGCGGAATTCAACCAGATGAAGGTGCTTCATGCCCTTCAGGAGGCAAAGGTGAGTGAGGCCTGCCTTTTAGGAACCACCGGATATGGGTATAATGATATCGGTAGGGACACACTGGAAGAGGTATACAGCCATGTGTTCCACACCGAGGATGCGCTGGTGCGTCCCCAGATTACCTGCGGAACCCATGCACTTGCATTGGCCTTGATGAGTAACCTGCGCCCGGGAGATGAGCTTTTATCTCCGGTAGGAAAGCCTTATGATACCTTAGAGGAGGTTATCGGTATCCGTGAAACACCGGGTTCTCTTTCAGAGTACGGTATCACCTATAAGCAGGTGGATTTGCTTGCGGACGGCAGCTTTGATTATGAAAATATCAAAAAGGCCATCAATGCGCGTACCAAGCTGGTGACCATTCAGCGCTCCAAGGGATATCAGACAAGACCGACCTTGTCGGTAGCGCGCATCGGTGAGCTGATTACCTTTATCAAAGGAATTAAACCGGATATTATCTGTATGGTTGATAACTGCTAC
>CAZOSU010000306.1:0-3685 GCA_964582515.1 uncultured Acetatifactor sp.
ATATTAGTAGTGATTTGGAGGGTTAAAAATTGAGTAAAGCATTAGAGGATTTAAAGCAGTACTTAGAGAAAATGAACCGTTACCGGCATGTAACCACATTGCTGTATTGGGATATGCGTACCTGTGCACCCAAGCAGGGCTATGAGAAGCTGGGGGATACCATTGCCTATTTTTCCACGGAACAGTTTCAGATGTCGGTATCGGAGGAGCTAAAGGGGCTTTTAGAGACACTTTCTGCGCCGGAGGAGTATGAGGCGTTGGATGATAAGTGGAAATTTGTGGTAAAGAAAATGAAGCGTTGCTTCGACAGGGATGCCCGGATTCCCAAGGAGGTATTTGAGAAGCACGTAAGAATCCAGACGGCGGCAGAGGTGGCATGGGAGGAGGCAAAGGAGGCTTCGGATTATTCTATCTTTGCTCCTCATTTGGAGAAGCTGATAGAGGTGACAAAGGAAATCGTGGGCTATACCAATCCGGGACAGGAACTGTATGATGCTCTTTTAGACCCTTTCCGGGAGGGCATGAACTCAGAGATTATAGACAGGGTATTTGAGGAGCTGAAGGCTGAGTTAGTACCTCTTGTGGATAAGATTCTGGCAAGCGAGCAGCCCGATGACAGTAAGTTTCAGGGATATTTCGATGTGGATGCCCAGGTGAAGGTGCAGAAAATGCTGCTGGATTACATTGGATTTTCATGGGATAAGGGTGCTGTGGGAACCACCACCCATCCCTTCACCCTGAATTTCTCGTCCAGGGATGTACGTGTGACCAATCATTACTATGAGGATGCGCCCATCAGTGCCATGTTCTCCGCCATTCATGAGGGCGGACATGCCATTTTTGAGCAGAATGTAAATCCGGACTATGACGGGACAGTGGCTGGCAGCTGTGATTATATGTGCATCCATGAGAGTCAGTCCCGCTTTTATGAGAATATTTTGGGAAGAAATAAGAACTTCTGGCTGCCTGTTTATGATAAATTAGGAGAGCTGCTGCCACAGTTTAAAGAAATTTCACTGGAGGAATTTTATCGGGAAATCAATCATGTGCGAGCTAGTTTTATCCGCACAGAGGCTGATGAGGTAACTTATGCGTTCCACGTAATTCTTCGGTATGAAATCGAAAAAATGATTTTCCGGGAAGGTGTATCCGTAGAGGAGCTGCCCGCCCTTTGGAATCAAAAAATGGAGGAATATCTGCATATCACGCCGGGAAATGATGCAGAGGGTATCTTACAGGATATGCACTGGTCCGGCGGGTCCTTTGGCTATTTCCCCTCTTATCTTTTGGGAAGTATCTATGATGGTATGCTGCTGGATGCGGTGGAACAGGAGCTGGGCAGTGTGGATGAGCTTTTGGCACAGGGCAGAATTATGGAGATTACAAAGTGGCTGAATGAGAAGATTCACCGATTCGGAAGCACCCGTACGCCAAAGGAAACGCTTAGGGCGGTGTGTGGCAAGGAAGTGACAGCAGAACCGTTAGTTCGTTACTTTAAGAAAAAATATGCGGAAATATACTCATTGTAGCAGTTGGGAGAAGGGGAAATTTGCTTCTGGTGCATTACTGTGGTATAATTATTTTTATGCAGTAATTGGAGGCAGACTCAAATGAGGGATGTAATATTAAAGACATTTTATAAGCATAGGGCCGAATTTGAGAAAATGACAGCGGCACGCGACAAAACGCTGATTTTTCCCGAAGATATTTCGGAATATAAGGATGTACCCTATATAGAGGATGGGGACAAGGCCCATTGCCTGGATATTTTCAGACCGAAAGGGCGCAGCGGAGAAGCATTGCCTGTCATTGTGGATGTGCATGGTGGCGGAATGATTTTGGGGAATAAAGAGTTTAATCGTCATTTTTGTGCTCAGATTTGTTCCATGGGATATCTTGTATTTTGTGTGGAAGTCCGTTCCGTACCGGAGGTAAAGATATTTGGTCAGTATGAGGATTTATCCAGAGCAATGGATTATGTAAAAGAAATCGTGCCCCAGTATCATGGGAATCCCGAGCAGGTTTATGCAGTAGCCGATAGTGGTGGCGCTAATCTGCTTACCTATGTCATGGCTATGAAGAAATCCGAAGCATTGGCAAAAGCAGCAGGAGTAACACCTACTACGCTGAATGTGAAAGCGGTGGGGCTTATCAGCGGAATGTTTTATACTACGAAATTTGATAAAATCGGTCTTTGCATGCCCCGCTATTTGTATGGAAAAGGGTATAAAAAGGAACCTTTTGCACCCTATACCAATCCTGAGCATCCCGAGATTGTAAGTGCTCTGCCCCCCTGTTATCTGGTGACAAGCCAGAATGATAATTTGCAGCATTATACCTTGAATTTTGAAAAAGCTCTTACCAGATATGGCATACCTCATAAACTGGTGAATTACCCGGAGAATAAGCGTATGACCCATGCGTTCAGTGTATTTGAACCCTTCTGGGAGAAGAGTATTGAGGCAACAAAGGAAATGCTGGAATTTTTGAAGCAGTATTAATGGACAGAAGATTGCAAGGAGACTTGTATGAATTATGACCCGATAGTTTTTTAGATTAAAGCAAATCAGAAGGTACGGAGAATCTGGCTGGCGTTATGCTGGCTTCCCTTTTTCTTAGGACAGATACTTTTGAAGGTAAAGGGAATGGATAGTGACCTGTACCACGGAGTCCCCCATTGCATTTACCTATATTCTCCCGGTGATGGCTATGGATATGAAGAATTACCAGCTACAGTTATCCTGCATCATTCTTTGTTATAGCTGTTATGTTATGTCCATCCGCCATCTGAATGAATCCGATGGAGCTTTGGCGGACAATATCAAGGCTGACCTTAAGCGGGTGGTGGATACGGTAGAGCAGGTAAAGACGGCAAGTAATTCCATTGTGGACGGTGTGGCACAATTATGCAGTATGTAAATAAAGAAAGGGGTATTTCCTAAAATAACAAAGTGGTTTTCAAAGTTGTGCTGGCGTTGAAAACCGCTTTATATTATTCTAAGCTCCTGTAGTGGGCAGGCATGTAATTGCCGTTTAGTATTCAAAGGAGGGGTATATGAGCAAAGCAAATGTATGGGTAGAAAAGGTAATGATTCCCACGTATGGGATTGGTGTACCGGAAAAAGCCCCTATGTTTTTGGAAAAGAGAGTGTATCAGGGAAGCAGTGGCAAGGTATATCCTTATCCCACCATAGAATCCATAATTGATGAAAAAAAGGACAAAGAATATACCGCAGTGTATCTGGAAAATGAGTACATTAAGGTGATGGTTCTGCCGGAGCTGGGTGGAAGAATCCAGAGAGCTTACGATAAGACCAATGACTATGATTTTGTGTATTACAATCAAGTAATTAAGCCGGCACTGGTGGGGCTTACCGGTCCTTGGATTTCCGGTGGTATCGAATTTAACTGGCCCCAGCACCACAGACCAACCACCTTTTCACCGACGGATTACATTACCGGAGAAAATGAGGATGGAAGCTGCTACGTGATGATACATGATGTGGACCAGATGTACGGAACCAAGGGCATTATGAAGTTTACCCTCTATCCGGGAAAGGCCTATATCCAGATTATGGGACAGCTTTATAACAGAACCGGCCTGCCCCAGACCTTTCTCTGGTGGGCGAACCCTGCGGTGGCGGTAAATGATTACACCCAGTCCATTTTTCCGCCGGATGTGCAT
>CAZOSU010000307.1:0-3684 GCA_964582515.1 uncultured Acetatifactor sp.
GCGGCAGAGGTATCATAATGAAATACGGTACCGGGCTTGTGGGAGGGAGGAGTCTTGAAAAAGCTTTCCACCCATTCCATGTCGCACATTTTGTAGGTAGTCTGTGCATGACAGGAGCGCATGCGAAGCATGTCCTCGATGGTCATGGCGGCTAAGAAGGGGTGGATTTGGGCGGGGAGCTTATCAGGGAAATAATCCACGATTTTGTCCGTAAGCTGTAACCGGCCTTCCTCCTCCAAAAGACCAATGCAAAGAGCATTTAAGCTCTTTACAATGGAAAACATGCGATGAAGTGTATCCTTTTTATAAGGGGCATAGTAGCCTTCTGCAACTAAGTTACCATGGTGCATCAGCAAAACTGCATGCATGGGTACTTCAGTGCTTTCTAATCTGTCAATAAAGTTCAAAATTGCTGTTTCCATTTATATATAAGCTCCTCATATTATTTTACGCTGCTTGGTGTGACACCAAATACCTTCTTGAAGGCTCTGCGGAAGGTGGTAGGATTGTTGTAGCCTACCATCAGATACAGCTCGTTTAAACTGATGTCCGTTTCTTTAATCAGGCGCATGGCCTCGCCCATACGTAAGTTTTCCAGATAGGTAGAGAAATTTGCACCGGTCTTTTCCTTGAACATATGGGAAAAATAGCTTTCGGAAATCTGAAACTCATCGGAAATCTTATTCAGACAAAGAGAAGGGTCCTTGAAATTGGCCTGAATATATTTTTCGATGGTTACGGCAAGATTTTCGTCCTCCGTATCCTTGGTAAAGAGGGTACAGAGATTTAAGGCGATATCCTCACAAAGCTTAAAGGTAAGAGGACTGTTAAAGCGTTCATCCAAGGCACGGGCGCTTTCCGCATCCACATTGGAGGGAAGTGTAAAACGCGCCTTTAGCAACGTGTTGCGGATATCTGACAACAAAAACTGAATCAGATTAATCGGGAGAGAACGCTCTTCGATATTTTCCTGATGAATCAAGGTGAACAACTCACGCACTTGGGATAAATTTCCTGTGGTAATAAACTGAATCAGCTTTGTGGAAATCTCCTGCGGGTAATAAAATGCCTTGGAATCCTTTTTTATAAATTCGTAGGGGAAGAAAATATAATTCTTAGTGGCATAGCTTATGGCTTCCTGCGCCTGCTGATAGGATTCCCATACATTCAGGGGACTGTCACAGCTTTTGCCCAAGCCTGCAAACAGCCACATATCGTGATTATCATGTAACTCGTCATGAATAAGGCGTATCTTTTCCTGCAACTTTAAAATATAATCCTCACCCTGAGAGGCATCTTCACTGATTAGAAGTGCAAAGGCGCGCCTTACGGGCCGGCAATAAAACAGTTCATCCCCGAAATATTTCTGGATGGTGGAGAGTATGATATTTTCCATTTCCTTTTCATGATTATCATCACGAAGGGATTCGCTGAGTTCTTCCATATTGTCATATACGACAATGTATAGAACGTTAAAAATCTTGTCGTAATAGGGAAGATTTAGGTAATTCATAATGTAATAGGCCTCTTCACTGGTAGTTACACTGCCGGAAATCAGCTTTTTAACATAGGAACGGTACACAATAGGACGCTGCACGTCCATAACCTTCTTAAGCTGGTTACCTTCCTCCACAGCCTCGTGCAGCTCATGGCCGAGAGTAAGAATGGGCTCCACATTTCGGCGGGAGAAGCGATATACCATGTAACCGCCACAGCCAAGAGCCAGTAATACAACCAGAACATAAAACATGCTGTAGGAGCTGATACCTTCGGTGGTATTGTAGGCGGGAAAGCTGTAATAATAGGTGTAGCCTGTCTGGTCAGAAACATACTTACCAATGGTGATGCCCGAGGATAATTCAGAGAAACCATTCTTATAGCCCAAGCCGGTAATGGGGGTATAGTTCTCCTCGGAAATATTACCGAAGGTTAAAACGGGAGAATCATCCTCATCCATTATTAATAAGAAAGAGCTTTTGTCTGAGAAATCAAAACCGCTAAATAGACTTAATAGCTCGTCCTTATCAATTACAAAGCAGATGATAGCATTGGTCTCCAGGTAATAAAGCTCGGATAAATCAATGGTGTAAAGGTAGTAGTTCTTTATGGAGTTGGGAAGAAATGCATCCATGGGGCTGTAATGATTTCTGGAAAAGGAGAAGTTTAAAATATCATTCCAGGAATCCTGTAAATTGGAAGGGTATTTCTTGACCCAATTGTAATATTTGTCCTGATGAATAAAGTACACCGGCGATAGAATATATTCCGTCAGAGGGAAATAGCAGAATACCTCATTTACAGGAAGAAGGGATTCGGGATAAATATCCGTGGCCATAAGGGTACGAAGCTGCTGTCCAAGCTCGATATACTTATCATTTACGTTAGAAGAATTCATAATGTGACGGAAATCCTTCTGCTGGAGCATCTGCCTGCAGTAGACATGCATGATATCGATGTCCTTTTCAAAGAGCTCCACGTTGCTGACCATGGTGGTCTGCTTCTGTAAATTGTAAACATTACGGCTGTTATTGAATGTTGTCCTGAACAAAATTAAGAATAAAATCAAAATGGCAAGCAGAAAAATGCTGTAAGAGGTTACCATTTTTAACATGAGAGAATGATTTTTGTTTGGTACATTTGTACTGTTTTCTCTCTTTTCTTTATCTAAAATCATCAAAAGTGTCTCCTAAAGTATTGATAGATTGCTAATGAATTTAGTGACATTGTATCAGTTTTATACAAAAAAAACAATATGTAAGTACTTACAAAAAATCCAGTAAATTCAAGGGTTTGAACAATCTGTGAACAAATTATGTCCGTGACAGCAAATTTTGTCACTTGCTAAATTTCAGTCCAAATGATAAGGTGAGAGCAGGTCAAGGCGATGAGCCTTAACACTAACAACATATTTTTCATTTTATATGGGAGGAAGAAAAATGAAGAAAAAAGTTTTATCCTTACTTTTAGCTTCTGCCATGGTTGTTTCTTTAGCAGCTTGTGGCGGTAGCGACGACACATCAAGCTCAAGCTCAAGCTCATCAAGCTCAAGCTCAAGCTCATCAAGCTCAAGCTCAAGCTCATCAAACAGTGGCAGCTCAGACAACGCTGGTTCATCTGATGCAGCAGCTGAGTTCAAGCTTGAGAAAGTTAAAATGGTAGTTAACGGTACCTTAACCGCTACTGTAGACAACGGACAGGACGCTTTCGAAGCACAGTGGGAAGAGGCAGTAGGTGTTGACCTTGAGATTTCTCAGTTAGACCACTCTGGTTACGTTGATGCTGTAGGTCGTTTATTTGCTTCTCAGGATTATCCTGATGTAATGATTATGTCTGCTGATATGTACGCACAGTACGCTCCAACCGGACTTCTTTGGGATATGACCGAAGCTTATGAGAACGCTGAGTTCCAGAGCAGAATGAACCTGCCTGCAATCAACGAAGCTCTTAAGAAGGACGGAAAGCTTTACGGCTTTGCTCCTACTTATGGTAATGGTTGTGTAACCTACGTTAAGAAGGCTTGGTTAGATGCAGTTGGTATCGACGCTTCTACCGTTACTGATTACGATTCATACTACAACATGTTATTAGCATTCCACAATGGCGATCCTGATGGAAACGGCGTTGACGGCGATACCTACGGTGTTGTTGCAGCTGGTTTCTTAGGAAACGAAGCTCCTTACATCA
>CAZOSU010000308.1:0-3654 GCA_964582515.1 uncultured Acetatifactor sp.
TCAAAGTAAAAGAGTCGCATGTGAGCAACACAAACGACTCTCATAAATGCTATTTTAAAATAAAATCTAACGATTTGCAAGTTCTGTAGTAATCTCTTCCCAGGTTACGTTCTTTTCAGCCATCAAAACCATCATATGGTACAGAAAATCACTGATTTCGTATTTGATTTCATTGGGATTGGGATTCTTGGCTGCGATGACAATCTCCGTAGCCTCTTCTCCCAGCTTTTTCAAAATCTTATCGATACCCTTATCAAAAAGATAATTGGTATAGGAGCCTTCCTTGGGATGAAGCTTACGGTCCTGAATTACCTGAAATACGGATTCAAAAACCTTCAGCGGATTTTCTGCCTCCTCGTAATCCTTCTTTACAATTTCATTAAAGAAGCAGCTGTAAGCGCCTGTATGGCAGGCGGCACCTACCTGAGAAACCTTTGCTAAAATAGTATCCTTATCACAGTCGCAGGACAGGGATTTCACATACTGGAAATGCCCGCTGGTCTCCCCTTTAAGCCACTGCTCACCGCGACTTCTGCTATAGTAACACATTTTACCGGTTTTAAGTGTGGTATTATATGCTTCCTCATTCATATATGCCATCATCAAAACTTCGGCCGTCTTATAATCCTGTACGATAACCGGCACCATACCGTCGGAATTCTTCTTGAAATCCGCCCACCCATACGCTGCCTTTAAAGAATTCACTTCCATACCGTTCTGTTCACAAAGCTCCTTTAATGCAGTGATTTCCTTTGCATTATCGTTCATGGCATTGCCGGTGATACCGCATACATTTTCGTACGCAAGTACCTCCAAAAGCTTATTTAATGCAATCTGCTGGGCACAAACAAGGGTGGGAAGACCGGATTTAGGTTCCTCCTTTAACAGATGAGGATTTAACATCACCAGACCGCTGGCATAGCTTTCCACTCTTTCTTTGTATTTGCTCATTACCTCGCTGTCACTGTAGGATACCCAGATTTTGTCCTTACCGAATTTCAACGATACTTCTTCGGTAATCTCAATATTGGAGAGCTTGCTGTAATCCAGTACTGCTCTTTTACAGCCGGTGTAAAGAATCTTCTTTACATCCTCCATACGCTTGATATTTCCGGTACCCATCACATCTATTTCACAGGTAGCACAGATTTCCTTCATAATATCCAGAGACTGGTCGTGCTCACTGTCTGTTTCTGACATATCAAAAATCAGAAGCTCGTCCGCATTATTGTCACTGTAGTATTTCGCCAGCTTTACCGGGGATTCATTTACCACAGTGGTATCCAGCAGGGATTTTACTGCATTGCCACGATATAAATAAATACAAGGAATAAATTTCTTTATATACATTTGTGTAAACCTCTTACGTAAAAAAATAATTTATAAGCTGCCCTTGGTACTGAGTACGTCAGTGATACGTTCGTCCATACCGGTGGCCACATCTAAAGCCTTGGCAAAGGCCTTGAAAATTGCCTCACTCATGTGATGATTGTTACCGGGAGTCAGCATCTTGATGTGCAGATTCATTCCTCCGCTGTAGGATACAGCATAGAAGAATTCACGAATCAGCTCCGTATCTAAATCTCCGATTTTCTCGGTAGTAAAGTCACATTCAAACTGTAAGTACGGCCTTCCGCATAAATCTACGGCACAAAGTGCCAGACACTCATCCATGGGCAGGATAAAATAACCGTATCTGCGAATTCCCTTCTTATCTCCTACAGCTTCCCTGATGGCCTGACCTAAGACGATGCCCGCATCCTCTACGGTATGATGTCCGTCCACCTTTAAATCTCCGGTAATCTTACATTTCAAATCAAAGAAGCCATGCTTGGCAAAGCCCTCCAGCATGTGGTCGAAAAATCCGATACCGGTATCAATTTCGGAGTTACCGGTACCATCAATATTTAGGATAATCTGAATGTCGGTTTCTTTTGTTTTACGATTTACCGTTGTACTACGTGCCATAAAAATTCCCTCTTTCACTATTCAAAACGAACTGCAATACTGTTTGCATGAGCGGTAAGTCCTTCGCTCTTTGCAAAGGTTTCGATATCCACATGTACCTTTTCCAAAGCTTCTCTGGAGTATGAAATAATACTGGTTTTCTTGATAAAATCATCCACATTTACCGGTGAGAAGAATTTTGCGGTGCCGTTGGTAGGTAAAATATGGTTAGGTCCTGCAAAATAATCTCCTAAAGGCTCTGAGGAATACTCTCCTAAGAAAATAGCTCCCGCATTCTTAATCTTGGTCATAGTATCGAAGGGATTCTTTGTCAGAATCTCCAAATGCTCCGAAGCAATTTCATTGGCTGTCTCGATGGCCTGTTCCATGGATTCTGCCACTAAAATGTAGCCGTAATTCTCCAAAGATTTCTCAATGATAGGCTTTCTGGAAAGCTCTTGGGTGAATTTATCCACTTCCTCGAAAACCTTCTGCGCCACCTCCATGGAGGTGGTGATTAATATAGCACTGGCAAGCTCATCATGCTCTGCCTGAGAAAGCAAATCTGCGGCGATATATCTTGGATTGGCAGACTCATCGGCAAGCACAAGGATTTCGCTGGGACCTGCAATGGAATCAATACTAACATACCCATAAACCGCTTTTTTAGCCAGTGCAACGAAAATATTGCCCGGGCCGGTGATTTTATCCACCTTGGGAATGGACTGCGTACCATAAGCCATGGCAGCGATTGCCTGAGCACCGCCAACCTTATAAATGGTATCCACGCCTGCAATATCTGCGGCTACCAGTGTGCCCGGATTTACCTTACCGTCCGCTCCCGGAGGGGTGGTCATAACGATTTCAGGAACACCTGCTACCTTTGCAGGAATCACGTTCATCAGTACGCTGGAAGGATAAGCTGCCTTACCGCCGGGGACATACACGCCCGCTCTCTGGATGGGGGTAATCTTCATACCTAAAATGGTACCGTCTTCCTTGGCATCAAACCAGCTGTTACGCACCTGCTTGGCATGAAAAGCACGGATATTCTCAGCCGCTCTCTTCATCACCTCCACAAGCTCACCATCCATCCGGGCATAAGCCTCTGCGATTTCTTCCTTCGTAACTACGATATTATCCGCAGTCAGGGGAAAGCGGTCAAATTTCAAGGTGTAGTCAAAGACTGCTTTATCTTTATTCTGCTTTACATTCTCAATAATATCATTTACTACGGATTCATATTCTGTATAGTTATTGGGACTTCTCTTTAAGAGGTCGTCCATAATACTTTCTGTTGTTTCTTTAGTTAAATTTACGATTTTCATTCTAATCTCTATGCCTTTCCCATACCTGCAAGCTTAGCGGATGCTTCAGCATCCTTTGCAGGCACAAATTTGCATGTGAAAAAACTTACGTCTATGGATTTTTCACATTACGCTTCTTCCTTTAGTTTGGCTCTTAGCTTGCTGATTAAATCCTTGATTCTTTCAGACTGCATCTGCATACTTACCGGATTTACAATCATTCTGGCAGAAAGAGGACAAATCTCCTCAAGTACCTCCAGACCGTTTTCGCGCAGCGTGGAACCGGTTTCCACGATATCTACGATGACATCGGACAGCTCCACAATGGGGCCCAGCTCTACAGAGCCGTTTAAATTGATGATATCCACGGTCTGATACTTCTGATTGTAGAAATAATCCT
>CAZOSU010000309.1:0-3618 GCA_964582515.1 uncultured Acetatifactor sp.
AGACCGGCACCGATATGGAGAATATCCACATGGAGCTGGAGAAGCTGATATGCTACTGCATGAATAAGGAAGTAGTGGAGGCTGCCGATATCGAAGCCATCTGCACTACCAGAGTATCCAATCACATCTTTGATATGGTGGATGCCGTGGCGGACAAAAAGACGGACAAGGCACTGTCCCTTTACTATGATTTGATAACCTTAAAGGAGCCGCCCATGCGCATCCTTTTCTTAATAGCCAGACACTGCAACATTCTCTTGCAGGTAAAGCAGATGAAGAACAAGGGCTATGCTGCCAAGGACATGGCATCTGCCGTGGGTGTGCCGCCCTTTGCCGTAAACAAGTACGTGGGACAGGCCCAGAGGTTTAAATCAGATGTACTGCGCAGGGCAGTAGAAAAATGCGTAGAGGCAGAGGAAGCAGTAAAGACCGGGCGCATGAACGATGTCATGAGCGTGGAGCTGCTGTTACTTAGTGTATTTTCATAAGATTCAGAACGGTTCGGATATGGGATGTGTCCGGACCGTTTGCTGTGTGTATATAAAAAATATGTCTGGCTGTGGTGGCGGGGGATGAGAGGAGGGGCATGACAGGGCGTTTTATTTTTGCATATGGAAATGTTTTAGTACTTCTTAGCTTTTTGCTTTGTTCTCAGCGGAATCCGGGCACGGATTATGAGTCGCCTTTCGAAATACTCCGGCGAATATATGTACATGGGCTATAAGAAGGAGATTCTGCGCATGCCCATAGGTACGGATGAGGCAGAGACGATTTATACTTTTGGAGAAGAAGAGTTCTTGTTTGCGCTGGATGCAGATAAGGAGGACAATCTCTATGTATCCATCCTGGAAAATGTGGCGGAGACGGACGGCTATAAAAACCGCCTGGTGAAGCTTAGCCCGGAAGGTGAGCTTCTCACGGAATATGACGTAGCTTCAGCGGGTAACCTGGGCGAATATTATGCTTATAAGATGTTACCCGATGAAGATGGCAGACTTTATGTAAAGGACAGATGGGCAAATCGTTTGCTGGTATATATCTTCGGTGCAGATGGTGCCTTTGAAGGAAAAATTTTGGATAAAGAGGTGGAGGTTCACCCGGCAGGAAGTATGTGCCGTACCGAGGATGGAACCATCTATGTGCTGGGAATGGAGGAAATCATTAAGCTGGATACGGATGCTAAATGTGTGGCAGAAACCTATGCATACAACACTTCTGAGATGTCAGCAGCGGTGGACCTTCTCTATCCTATGGATGAGGACAGCTTCTATCTGCTTAGCTACGACGGACTGTTTGTAACCAACCTGGGAGAGGACACCAGCACACGGCTTCTGGCACCCTATGAGCTGAATATTTTTTCTGATGGGATGAGACGTTATTCGGTGTCAAAGGATACTCTGGTAGTAGCAAATTATGTGGAATCAGGTGCTACGGTGACTTATTTAAGGATGGTTGAGTAATTGGTAGCCAATTTCAAAAAGATAATGCAAAAAGCACTCGGTACTTAGTCTGTACCGAGTGCTTTATTGTATTGTTCTTTTAACTGCTCTATGGAATCAAGATTGACCCTTATGTGTCGGCAAGTAGAGAAAGTAAAGAGTTTAAGAAAAACTACTAAAAAGTATATTGTTGATTGAGTATGGATATGCTATAATCGCACATGGGAAACCAAAGCCGGGCGGCTTACCCTCTTTTTCGGAGGGGCTACCCCTCCAGACGAAAGAAAGGAGGGCGTTGCCAATGTATGTTACATATGCGGATTTAATCCAAATTGGAATATTCATTGTTGCCCTTGTGGGTCTGTGCTATCAGATTTTCAAGGATACACGAAAATAGCCGCCATTACTGCAATAATGACGGCTGACCTTGTATAAAGGTTTATAGTTGTTTGTTATTGGGGTAAGCCGTGTCTTTGGCTTCCCTCTTTGTAAGTTCAATATAGCATATCATTTTAGAGTGTGCAAGCGGTAAAATGCCGGTTTTTCCATACTTTGGTAAGCAAACACGGAGCTTGACAAATTTAACCGCTTTATACCACAGGTATAGTTGCCAACCGAAATAAAACGTGGTATAGTGACGATAACAAATGAGAAAGTGGGCCATAAGTCCGGAAAGGAAAAGACATGATGACAGTTAGATTTGCGTATTATTACCAGAATGAACAAATGCTTCAGGCACTGGATTCCAGTTGGAAACAGAGTCTTCTTGATGTACGCTCATGTAGGGTAAGGAATAGGCGAATAACTGTGTAAGGATAGATTTTGTAAGGGGATAAAAGGATAAATACCTGCAGAATATATACATGGATTTTAGGGCCGCTTATCTATATGGGTAAGCGGTTTTTCTATTACGAAAAATTCAGCAAAGGAGAATATGAAACCTATATATAACTTTAAGGCAAACTGACGCCGGTGCAGCACCGGCTCAGTGGCCGGAGGGGAGGCAAATGAAATGCTTATGATTCCCACCATTGATATGGTGAAGACAGGACAAAATATAAAGGTTCTGCGAAAGAAGGCAGGACTTACCGTAAAGGATTTGCAGGAGGTATTCGGGTTCGGTACACCTCAGGCCATTTACAAGTGGCAAAAGGGAACTGCCCTGCCCGCTATCGACAATCTGGTAGTACTGGCATCACTTTTCGGAGTGAAGGTGGATGATATTTTGATTACATGTGATGTGGCATTTACGCAGGTAAGTGCCTGAATTGTGCAGGCTCCCTAAGGCCTGCACAATTCCTACCCCATCCATTTTCTTGAAAAAATAGTACAAAGGAACTAAAATATTTCCCCATATTAGCCGATTATAACTTTATGTAGTCGGTTTTTAAGGGCTTTTTACGTCACCGGCTAGTTTGGAGGTGTAGTGGTGCATGGACGCGCGGAGAAAGAGACACAGTAAATTTTTGCACGGAAGCATATGGATTGTACTTTTTTTGGTGGTTTTCGTTTTATGTACAGGGAATTCACAGGCAGCAATAGCCAGAACGGTGAAGGTTGCATTTTTCCCAATGGATGGCTACCATGTGATAAACGCAGACGGAACATACGGTGGTATGGACGTGGAGTATCTGGATGCCTTAAGTGAATATGTGAACTGGGAGCTGGAATATGTAAGCTGTGACAGCTGGGAGGATGCCCTTCTTAAGCTGGAGAATGAGGAAGTGGACATTGTAGGCTCTGCACAGTATTCTCAGGAGAGAGCAGAGAAGTATCAGTATGCGGACCTTTCCAGTGGATATACCTTTGGTGTGATTGCAACCCTGCCCGGAAAAAATATTGCCTATGAGGATTTTTCACTGATGCAGGGAGTTACCTTTGGAATGGTGAAAAATTATGTACGTAAGAATGAATTTCTCCAGTATATGTATGACAATGAAATTGTAAATCCTGCCATCATAGAATATGACTCCACTGCCCTGATGCAGGAGGCTCTTACCAGAGGAGAAATTGATGCCTTCGTGCATACCTTTACAGAGGTGAAGGAGGGGCAGCGTTTGATAGGTCGCTTTGCACCGAGGCCATTTTACTATATTACCTATAAGGGAAATGATGATGTGCTTCGTGAATTGAACGAGGCAATCGTGGATTTGAAAATCAATCAGCCGGAGCTGGAAAC
>CAZOSU010000310.1:0-3584 GCA_964582515.1 uncultured Acetatifactor sp.
CCTCTACCACTGCATATTTCCAGCGGCAGGGGTGGGTACATGCTCCCTGATTGGCATCTCTTCCGGTAAAATAACTGCTGAGAAGGCATCTGCCTGAATAGGAAATACACATAGCTCCATGGATAAAGCTTTCAATCTCCATCTCCTCCGGAATCTGCTTACGAATCTGGGTAATCTCTGCCAAAGACAGCTCTCTTGCAGACACCACACGCTTAGCTCCCAGCTTCCACCAGAACAGATATGTCTGGTAGTTGGTATTATTAGCCTGGGTAGAAATGTGAATCTCTACCTCCGGCCACACCTGCTTTGCAATGGTAAACATCCCCGGGTCTGAGATAATCAACGCATCCGGCTGCTCCGGTTTCATATCCCGAAGCTGGGCAAAATACTCTGCTGCCCCGTCCAAATCCGCATTGTGGGCCAGAATATTGGCGGTTACATACACCTTCACTCCATACTGATGGGCAAAAACAATTCCCTCCGCCATATCCTCCATGGAGAAATTCTTTGCTTTTGCACGAAGGCCAAAGGCCTCGCCTCCGATATACACCGCATCCGCTCCGAAAATGACAGCGGTTTTAAGTACCTCCAGACTACTGGCCGGGATTAACAGCTCCGGTTTTTCTCTTCTCATGCATTCTCCTCTTTCTTTTTCACACTTAAGGTAATACCATCACCCACGGGTAAAATGCAGGTCTCCAATAAGGGGTGATGGGTCAGTTCATACAAATACTCACGCATTCTGGCGTGAATGGTACGGTTCCTTCTGGTCACAGCAAATCGGGACTCTATCACATCTCCATCCTGTAATACATTATCGGACACCAGAAGTCCCCCTTCCTTCAAAAGCCGCAGAATATCCGGCATAAAGTGGATATACTGCCCCTTCGCTGCATCCATAAATATCAAATCATAGCTTCCGGTCAGCTGCTTTAAAATGTCCGCTGCGTCTCCCTCCAGCAATATAATGGAATCCTCCTTGCCTGCCCTCTTAAAATTCTCTCTGGCGAGAGGAATCCGAGGCTCGTACTTTTCTATGGTGGTGATTTCGCAGCCCTCCGGCCCATACTCACTCATAAGCAAAGCAGAAAAACCGATGGCAGTCCCCACTTCCAGAATCTTCATAGGCTTTTGCATGGTCAGCAAAAACCGCAAAAAGCTCTGCATACTCTTGCGGATAATCGGTACATCGGTTTCTATGGCTTCCTTTTCAATTTCATCCAAAAAAGGGGGATTGCCTTTATCAAAAGAATTAATAAAGGCAACCATTCTCTCATCTATTATCATTGGCTTACTTCTTCCTGCACCTCTACTGGCTCTTCTGTCATGGTCTCCAGCATTTCATCCACCGTCATAGCAGTGGAAAGCTCAAATGTTCCGTGAAGCAAATCTGCCTTAAACTCAGAAAGGTAGTACTGCAGTATAAAGAGATTGGCATCACGAATAAGACCCTTTTGCTCAAAGAGGCTTCCCATCTCCTTGGCGGACATATCCTCCGAAATGGTAACGGACACTATTCTTCCGTTACCGGTTGACATGGGTGGCTCCTCAAAAATACGATAGCCGTAGTCATACGCCAGATATGCGCCTTTCACAATAACCATTATCACTGCAGCATACACCACTACCTTCAGCACGGTGGATGCTACCACTAAAATCAGCTTTTTAAAATCCATATACTCCTCCCAGCTAACTGCTTTATATTAACTATTCAGAGCCCCCTGGCAAACTGGTCCAGGCGGGACTTCCATTTTGCTCCTGATTGGCTTCCCGCCATCTGTCTTGCCTAAATCTGCATGGCTCTGAATCGTTATTCAAAGTGCAGCGCTTCCAGAATCAAACTGTTATTGTACTGCATCATTCTACAAAAAGCCAGCTCTGCCGTCA
This sequence comes from uncultured Acetatifactor sp., assembly GCA_964582515.1. Lineage (GTDB taxonomy): Bacteria > Bacillota > Clostridia > Lachnospirales > Lachnospiraceae > Acetatifactor. Next base: position 1,888 of record CAZOSU010000310.1, read on the forward strand.
AGAAATCTTCTACAATAGGATTTTGTCTAAATTCCGCATACTTCAAATCAAAATCCTCAATGCTATCAAAGGTAGCATTTTCACTATTCTGCAATAAGAAGTTATTCTTGCGGAATTCATTTACCTGCTCCAGTAAACCGGGAACCTCCTTCACTGCTGTAAGAGTCCTGGTATACTCCAGATACTCCCTGCTCTGCTTTAATGCTCCCACGTAAGCTTCAATTGCATTTATGGACTGCTCCATATTAAACCTCCATGATGATAGGTAAAATCATCGGTCTGCGTTTTGTTTTCTTCCAGACGAAATCACTTAAAGATTCCTTGGTGGTGGATTTTAACCTGCCCCAGTCACTGATACCTCTGTCAATCAAAGCACTGACAGCACTGTCCACTACCTCTCTGGCCTCTTCCATAAGCTCATCGGATTCCCTTACGTATACAAATCCGCGGGAAACGATATCCGGTCCTGCCGCCAGCTGACCGGTATATTTATCCAGTGACATCACGACGATTAATATACCATCCTCCGCCAAATGCTGTCTGTCACGAAGAACCACATTGCCTACGTCGCCTACACCCAGACCATCTACTAAAATACCACCTACCTGTACCTTGCCCGTAACCCTGGCTTCCTGTGCATCCAATTCCAGCACATCGCCGGAAGAAAGGATGAAAATATTATCCTTAGCAATACCAAGGGACTGGGCAATCTTCGCCTGTGCCTTCAGATGCTTGTACTCACCATGCACCGGGATGGAATATTTAGGCTTCACCAAAGAGTAAATCAGCTTGATTTCCTCCTGACAGGCATGTCCGGATACATGGGTATCCTGAAATACCACCTCCGCACCCTTGCGAAGAAGCTCGTTAATCACTCTGGTAACTGCCTTCTCATTACCCGGAATGGGGCTGGAAGAAAAGATAACGGTATCCCCGGGGCCGATGGTTATCTTACGATGCATATTACTTGCCATACGACTCAGTGCCGCCATACTTTCGCCCTGACTGCCGGTGGTGATGATTACCTGCTGCTGTGGCGGATAATTCTTTAGCTTGTCCAGCTCTACCAGCGTGTTGTCCGGAATACTGATGCACCCCAGATTCTGTGCTGTTTCAATGATATTTACCATACTGCGGCCTTCCACTACTACCTTACGGCCAAACTTATAAGCAGTATTGATAATCTGCTGCACACGGTCCACATTGGACGCAAAAGTAGCAACAAAAATTCTGTCATTCTTATGGTCCTCAAATAAGGTATCAAAGGTCTTACCTACCGTACGCTCCGATGCGGTAAAGCCGGGACGCTCTGCATTGGTCGAATCGCACATCAGTGCCAGTACACCCTTCTTGCCAATCTCCGCAAAACGCTGCAAATCAATGGCATCACCAAATACCGGGGTGTAATCCACCTTAAAGTCGCCGGTATGTACCACACAGCCTGCCGGAGAATAAATCGCCAGTGCCGCAGCGTCTACAATACTATGATTGGTCTTAATAAACTCAATTCTGAAATCTCCCAGATTAATGGACTGACCAAATTTAACCACCTTTCTCTTGGTGCCCTTCATCAGTTCATGCTCTTTTAACTTATTTTCAATGATACCCATGGTTAATCTGGTGGCATAAATGGGTACGTTCAGCTCCTTCAGCACATAGGGCAGGGCTCCGATGTGATCCTCATGTCCATGGGTAAT
>CAZOSU010000311.1:0-3563 GCA_964582515.1 uncultured Acetatifactor sp.
ATGGATGCCATGTCGGGGAATGATATCACGGCTTATGGTACCACGGAGTTAAAATATATGGTCAATGCTATGTCCCAGAAGGAGAAGGTACCTTACATTGGTATCAAGGGTGTAAATGTAACAGGCAAGGCCAGCGTGGAGCATGGAGTTCCGGCAGGTGCATATATTACAGAGATATCCATGGAATCTCCGGCGATGCTGGGTGGTCTGCAGGTGGGAGATGTGATTATCGGATTGGGTGACTATATCATTTCCAATTATTCCGATTATTCCATTGCCCTGCTTCGTCAAAACCCAGGAGAGACCATCAAGGTAAGGGCTATGCGTCTGGTACAGGAAGAATACATGGAAATGGAATTTGAAATTACGATAGAATAGGAGAGAAAAGGGAGCAATATGAAATTTATCAAGGATTTAAGAGAGGGAGACAGAGTATTTGACATTTATCTCTGTAAGCATAAACAGGCGGCAGTGACCAAGAACGGTAAGCCTTATGAAAACGTGATTTTGCAGGATAAGACGGGTACCATTGATGCTAAGGTGTGGGAGCCCAATAATCCGGGCATCGGTGATTATGACACACTGGATTATATCGAGGTATACGGTGAAGTGAGCAGCTTTCAAGGGGCTTTGCAGGTAAGCGTGAAGAGAATCCGTGTATGTGGGGAGGGGGAGTACAATCCGGCGGATTATCTGCCGGTGAGCCAGAAAAATATCGGAGAAATGTATGCAGAGCTTCTGGCGATTATTTCCAGTATTAAAAATACATACTTAAAGCAGCTTTTAGAGTCCTTTTTTAAGGATGAAGCCTTTAAGAAGAAATTCTGTAATTCCTCTGCGGCAAAAACAGTGCATCACGGCTTCGTAGGTGGACTTTTAGAACATACTTTAAGTGTGACAAAGCTTTGCGATTACTACTGCAGCATGTATCCCATTTTGAAAAGAGATTTGCTTCTTACCGCGGCTATGTGCCATGATATTGGTAAAATCAAGGAGATTTCTTCTTTCCCGGAGAATGATTATACCGATGACGGACAGCTTCTTGGTCATATCGTGATGGGTTCCATGATGATTGGGGAGAAGGCGGCACAGATAAACGGCTTCCCTCATGGATTATTAGCACAGGTGCAGCATTGTATTTTAGCGCATCATGGTAAGTATGAGTTCGGTTCACCCAAGATTCCAGCCATTATAGAGGCCGTTGCATTGAACTATGCAGATGATACCGATGCAAAGCTGGAAACCTTTAAGGAAATTTTGGAAAACAGCAATGAAATGGGCTGGATGGGCTATAACCGATTGTTTGAGTCCAATTTGAAAGCAAGTAAAATAGATTACTAAGAGTGATATATATGAATTTTGAAAAAAACAGTATTGTAACCGTGAAAATAGAAGATATCGGCATGGAAGGGGAAGGCATCGGCAAGGTGGATGGCTATACCCTTTTTGTGAAGGATGCAGTGGTGGGTGATTTGGTGGAAGCAAAGGTACTCAAGGCCAAGAAAAACTACGCCTATGCCCGCCTGGAAAGAGTGCTGGAGAAGTCCCCTCACCGTGTGGAGCCAAGGTGTGCTTTCCACAGACAGTGTGGTGGCTGTCAGATACAGGCAGTTTCTTATGAAAGACAGCTACAGTTTAAGCAGGACAAGGTGAAGAACAACCTTTTGCGCATTGGCGGCTTTGCACCGGAAATAGTGAAGCAAGTGATGGAGCCCATCGTGGGGATGGACAGTCCTTTTCATTATCGCAACAAGGCTCAATACCCTATCGGCAAGGACAAGGAGGGTAAGCCCATCGCCGGATTTTACGCGGGAAGGACCCACAGCATTATCGCCAATACGGAGTGCTTTCTGGGACATAAGGATAATCAGCAGATTCTGGAGATAATTTTAAAATACATGGAGCAATATCAGGTGTCCTCCTACGATGAAGAAACAGGCGAGGGATTACTTCGCCATGTGCTGATTCGTACCGGCTTTACCTCGGGAGAGATTATGGTGTGTCTGGTTATCAATGGAGGTGGTAAGGGCCAGTTTTTACCCGCTCAGGACAAATTGATTGCAGAGCTAATAAAGGTTTCCGGTATGACCAGCATCTCCGTAAGTATCAATACGGAGCGAACCAACGTTATCATGGGTAAGGAAATTCATACTCTTTGGGGAGAGGCAACTATTCAGGATGTGATTCATGTGCGTGATATGGAAAAGGAGGGCTACCCATTTACCGGGGAGGAGCTGACCTTTAAGATTTCGCCATTATCCTTTTACCAGGTAAATCCGGAGCAGACAGAGAAGCTCTATTCTCTGGCACTGTCCTACGCCGGACTCACCGGTCAGGAGACTGTATGGGATTTGTACTGCGGCATCGGCACCATCTCCCTGTTCCTGGCCCAGCGCGCAAAGCAGGTCTGCGGTGTGGAAATCGTACCCCAGGCCATCGAGGATGCCAGAGAAAATGCAGTGCGAAACGGTCTTTCCAATGCGCAATTCTACGTGGGAAAAGCCGAGGAGGTTTTACCGGAGAAATATGAAAAAGAAGGAATTTACGCAGATGTCATCGTAGTAGACCCACCCCGTAAGGGCTGCGACGACGCCTGCTTACAGACGATGCTGAAAATGCAGCCAAAGCGCATTGTGTATGTGAGCTGTGACAGTGCTACTATGGCACGGGATTTGAAGATACTTTGTGAGGGTGGGTATGAGCTGAAGAAGGTACGGCCTGTGGATCAGTTTGCGAATACCGTCCATACAGAAGCCATCGGGCTTTTAGTTAAAAGCGTTTCAGAGAAAAAAACCAAGATAAACTACCGTGAGGAAGAGATTCCGGATTGTGGATGTATATATGGATAAAATGAAAGCAACAGAAAAAAGAGACCTTTTGGTAAAAGAAGTATTAAAGCCCATGCTGAAGGAAGCCGGGTTCAAAACAAAGCGAATGCTTTGGTGGAAGGAGCTGGAAGATGGCTATTTGTTCATATATATGAAAAACAGCAGGTTCAACAGTGAAGAAACGGGCTGTAGCTTTTGTTTTCAGTTTAGTGCATCCAAGAAAGAGGATATACGGGATAAGCTGAAGAATCAGTGGATATACAACCAGTTTGAGAGTATAGAAGAACGTGATTTTCTTCCTCATAGTGGTTCTCTTTCTCCAAACAGAAATAGCTGGTATAAGATTGACGGTTATCGGAGGGGGCAGCCCAAGGATGTTCCGGTGGAGGAGATTATGGAGCAGGTAAAGGGTGATTTTGAAACCTATATTATGCCTTATATCATGCAGATAGAAAAAGTGCAGGATTTTGAAGAACTCAAGGACGAGCTGAAGAAAAACTTTGGTTCGAAGGAGGATATGCTGATTAAGTATTATACTCTGGCGCACAGCTGGAGCTGTAGTGATAGCAATCTTCCCTATGCGGTGCAGATGCAGAAGGATTTGGCATTGACAGCAGAGGATATTCGTTCTCGATATGATTTATTAGATATCATTGCCCAGAATTCTGATTTTCCGGATTTGGATGCGAAAGCATTTATAGAGAAGGTATTGTCGATAGAATGATGCTATCCGTG
>CAZOSU010000312.1:0-3515 GCA_964582515.1 uncultured Acetatifactor sp.
GCTGAATGCTATTTTGGGTGTGCTGGCTAAGGTTTCTCCACAGATGAACATGTTTGCAGTGGGTATCCAGCTGAAAATTGTGGTAGGTCTTTCCGTACTGTTTTTCACGGTAGGCATGCTTCCCGGAGTATCTGATTTTATCTTTCAGCAGATGAAGAAGATGATTACGGCTTTTGCGGGAGGAATGATATAATGCTCCTTGCATATAACCTGCAATTCTTTGCAAAAGAAGGTCCCGGTGGTGAGAAGACAGAACCGGCTACCGAAAAAAAATTAAGAGATGCCAGAAAAGAGGGCCAGGTTGCCAAGAGTAAAGAGATTGCTAATGGCCTTGGTCTACTTGCATTGTTTGTAGTTTTAAGATTTTATACGGGATATATGGGGAATCGTTTTCTTTCTCTGTTTTCCAATATGTACAATCAGATGCCGGGGATTGTTACCTTCTGGAATGGTAATGTGTCATGGGAGGAAATGGAGCTTCTGCTGGGAGAGATGTTTTTACAGGTACTTCTGATAGTCCTCCCCATTTTCTTAATCGGCTTTGTCATTGCTTTTGTCAGTGATTTGGTGCAGGTGAAATGGAAGGTTTCCGCTAAGCCTCTGATGCCAAAGCTAAATCGCTTAAATCCCATTTCCGGATTCAAGAGAATTTTTTCGGTAAATTCTGTAATGGAGCTGGTAAAATCACTGGCAAAGATTATCTTAATCATCATTATATGTTATACTTATCTTGACGATAAGTGGCAGAACGTGTTTCTGCTTTATGATATGCCGATTTTGCAGGCTTTGCAGTTACTCCTTGAGACGGTGACAGATTTGGGAATTCGGGTTTCCGCCTTTTATATGATAATTGCGTTTGCAGATTATGCTTATCAGAAGTTTAAGTTTGCCAACGATATGAAAATGACCAAGCAGGAGGTCAAAGAAGAATACAAGCAGACGGAGGGTTCCCCGGAGGTAAAGGGTAAAATCCGTCAGCGTATGAGAGAGGCTTCCCAGCGTAGAATGATGCAGAATCTTCCCCAGGCGGATGTAGTCATCACCAACCCTACCCATTATGCGGTAGCGATTAAGTATGATCCGGAGGTGGCGGACGCACCCATCGTAATTGCAAAGGGTGAGGATTATCTTGCACAAAAAATCAAGGAAGTGGCAAGAGAGCACAATATTGAAATTGTAGAAAATAAGCCCCTGGCCAGAATGCTGTATGCCAATGTGGATATCGACCAGATGGTTCCGCCGGAGCTGTATCAGGCGGTGGCGGAGGTTTTGGCCTTTGTATATAAAATAAAAGGAAAAATATAAATTTGGGAAGGGAGTATTAAGATGAAGAAAATAGGATATGACGTTGTAGTCGCCATATATGTCCTGACGGCATTCATAATGTTCATCGTGACGCTTCCCAGCTGGCTGCTGGATGCACTTTTAGCATTGAATATGGCGATTTCCTTTACAATTCTTTTTAGTACCATGTTTGTAAAGGAAGTATTGGACTTATCCTTCTTCCCCACACTTTTGTTATTTACCACACTGTTCCGTATTGCATTGAACGTTTCTTCCACAAAGCTGATTTTAGGTACCGGTGATCCGGGTAATGTAGTAGAGACCTTCGGTGAATATGTAGGAGGCGGTAATCTTGTCATTGGTATGATTATCTTCTTTATCCTTATTTTGATTCAGTTTTTGGTAATCAATAAGGGTTCTGAGCGTGTATCAGAAGTAACCGCACGTTTTACCCTGGATGCGATGCCCGGTAAACAGATGGCCATTGATGCAGACTTAAACACCGGTGCAATCACAGATGCGGAAGCAAGGAGAAGACGAGAGAAAATTCAGGAAGAATCCAGCTTCTTCGGTTCCATGGATGGTGCCACCAAGTTCGTAAAGGGAGATGCGGTGGCCGGTCTTATTATCACCGTTATCAACCTGGTAGGTGGTATGATTATGGGTATGACCCGTGACGGTCTGGAGCTGTCAGAGGCATTGGACAGATATTGTATTCTGACCATCGGTGATGGTCTGGTTTCCCAGATTCCTTCCCTGCTTATTTCCTTATCTACCGGTATTCTGGTAACTAAGGGAAGCAAGGATGCAGACTTTGGACAGACGCTGATTAAGCAGCTGTTTGGTATTCCCAAGGTGCTTTATCTGGTTGGCTCTACCATGGCACTGCTGGGGTTTGTTACGGAATTGAATACCATTTTATTCGTTGGTATGGGACTTGCTTTTATCGTGGCAGGACGTAATATTCAGGCTACCATAGAGACCGCCACCATTGAATCCGAGGTGGACCAGGACGAGGTGGCTGCAGAGGAAATCCGGCAGCCGGAGAACGTCAACAGCCTCTTACAGGTGGACCCCATCGAGCTGGAATTTGGTTATGGTATCATTCCTTTGGCGGATGTAAGCCAGGGTGGCGACTTACTTGACCGAGTGGTTATGATTCGTAGACAGATGGCATTGGAGCTTGGTACTGTTGTACCGATTATCCGTCTGCGTGATAATATCCAGCTCAACCCCAACCAGTACATTATCAAGGTGAAGGGTATTCAGGTCAGTGAGGGTGAAATTTTATTTGACCACTATATGGCCATGAATCCCGGATATGTGGAAGAGGAGATTACCGGTATTCCTACCTTTGAGCCCTCCTTCCATCTCCCGGCTCTGTGGATTACGGAGGGGCAGAGGGAGAGAGCGGAAAGCCTTGGATATACCGTTGTTGACCCGCCTTCCATCATTGCAACCCATTTGACGGAGATTATCAGGCAGCACATTGCAGAGCTTTTGACCAGACAGGATGTGCAGAATCTGGTAAACAACTTAAAGGATAACCATCCTTCTCTTATCGAGGAGCTTGTACCAAAGCTTCTTGGCGTGGGCGAGATTCAGAAGGTATTGCAGAATCTCTTAAAGGAAGGTATCTCCATCAGAGATTTACTTACTATTTTGGAAACACTTGCAGATTACGCACCCACTACCAGAGATACGGATATTCTCACCGAGTATGTCCGTCAGGCACTGAAGCGTGCTATCTCCGGAAGATATTTCCCGGCACATGAGACCACCAGTGTGGTGACCTTAGACCCGAAGATTGAACAGGAAATTATGGGAAGCGTAAAGCAGACGGAAAGCGGGGCTTATTTGAATTTGGATCCTGTCCGTTCCAAGGCGATTTTGAATTCAGTGGGTGCAGAGGTACAGAAGCTGGAAAATTTGGGAAAGAATCCCATTGTGATTACCTCTCCCATTGTGCGTATGTATTTTAAAAGGCTGACAGAAGATTATTATAAAGACTTGATTGTAGTGTCTTATAACGAAATTGAAAGTAGTGCGGAGCTGCAGTCTGTGGGGATGGTGACTGCCTAAATGATTATTAAAAAATTTACAGGAAAAACAGAGAACGATGCCATTGAGGCTGCTAAGAAGGAGCTGGGTGAAGGCGTTGTAATCATGAATGTGAAGAATGTAAAGCAAAGAGGATTAAATGCGCTGTTTGGCAAGAGACTGGTAGAGGT
>CAZOSU010000313.1:0-3469 GCA_964582515.1 uncultured Acetatifactor sp.
GACGAAGAATAATTTGTAATTGCAGTCTTTAATGAAGCAATTACATCATAATTGGTATCCTCGGAATCTGCGCTTAAATCCCACTTAAAATCTCCGCCATTTAAACGTCCGGCCTTTGCAGAAACTACCGCCGGAACATTTTCAGGAGCATCGATTGCAGATGCAGCCACACCTAAATCTACGGTGGTATCGAAGTTATTGTAGGTCTTTCCGCCCTGCTTTGCTACTACGGTTGCAGGCACCTGCTCTGCTCTCTCTAAAGCCAGATATGCATCAAATTCCACTGCATCCGCTGCTGCAGTACCCGCGTCAGAGTTTGCATACACAAGACCGGTTGCACCTACTACTATATTGTTGTAAGCCTTAATGATACCGCCGTCCTCACCGGAGAAGGTACCCCCGGGATTTCCAGCTATATCACTTCCCTGCATGGAAGAAAGCATAGGATATTTACAATTATTAAAATAGTTTGCCTCCACGAAAGCCTGGCTCTGATATGCAGCGCCTACACCGTACTTGGAGTTGCCGTCATAATAGTTATTGTATACATGTACGGACATGGTTCTGATTCTGGGATGACGGGAATCAGAATGGTCAAACCAGTTGTGATGATAGGTGATATAGTTTTCACCGGTCTCACTCTTCATACCACACAAAGATGCCTTTCCAGAATCCCAGAAATGGTTATAGGATACGGTGATAAACTGGGAATCTCCCTTCATATCCACAGTACCATCACCCTTCGCCTGGTCAGAATCACTACCGGCAGCCCCATAGAAGAAATCCATGTCATGAATCCAGATATTGGTATTTGCAGTATCTAAGGAGATACCATCATCCATAAAGTTCATGATACCGAAGTTTCTAAACTCCACATTTCCTGCATTTCTCACAAGGAAGCCAAAGCCGGAAACGGTAGCATCCTCACCGATACCCTCGATGGTGATGTTCATAGGGGTGTACTCGGACTTACCCTTCACCTGAATACCCTCTGCAGAGCTGCTGAAGCTATCCACATCCGAAGCCTTTACACAGCCGATAATACGGATACATAAAATATCGTTGCTGGTATCCTTCTTCTGCTTTGCATCTAAAATCGCCTGCAGACCGGTCACCTCTGTACCATTTACGGTAGCCTTACAGGTCTTAGCAGTCTCTGCGGTCACATAAATCACCTGTGCACCGGACTTGAGACTACCATCATCATTATAAGCACCGGAGCCGCTTCCCAGTCTTGAAGCACTTGAAAAAGCAAAACCGGAACGGTCATAATTGGTAACGGTCAGTGCACCGGTAACTCCGGTAGCAACTACGTCACTTCCGCTTAGCGCCTCTACCTTGAGATAGTAGGTACCCGGGGTAAGCCCCACCGTATCCACTCTCCAGTAATCTGCGTACTGTCTGATTAATTCATTGTCAATGGCAGTATAATTTGTGCCATCTGCGGATACATACGCCTTGTACCCGTCAGCTCCTGCCACCGGAGAAAACTCAGCATACGCACCTTCTTCATAGCCCGCACTTTCCGTGAAAGCTACGGCTACTTCTGCTGCCTGTACCTTCATCATATCAGCATCCAACGCCGTGGTCGCAATCATGACAAACGCAAGTAAAAAGGCAACAGCTCTCTTTAGTTGTTTGTTAAACAGCCCTTTCATATCTCCATTCCCTTCATGTAAATTGTGATAATATCTGCACACTACCACTTATTACCAATCATACCAAATATGGCAACTCTTGCCAAGGATAACTGTAAGCACTTACATTTTTTTGTGATTTTCCCACAAAAATGTAGTCCAAAATTCGACCTTTTTACTTGGGTCTGGTACTGTAGTACACCATGCACATTTCACTACCTTCAAAGCAAATCCGGTGCAAACGAATGATAGATATCCATCACGTTCATAAAATCTTCGATACACTTTGTTTCAAATCCCCACTTTTGCAGGTGTCCCCTAACACTCTCTGCAATGGTAAAATCATCCTCAACAATCAGTATTTTGTACATATCTTTACTCCCCTTATATTCCATATCAAAAACAACCATCAGCCTGTAATTTTTACATTACAAACCAATGGTTGTCATTGCTTTATGCTATTACGCTTTCGCCAAAGCCTTTCTTCTCTCCATCATCTGCATAACTACCATGATGATAATAAATCCAAGGCCAAGAGCATCTGTCACAAGTCCCGGATAAATCAAAAGAAGACCGCCTGCAAGGCTTAGTAATCTCTGGTACCAGGGCATATGGTGCAGGAAATATCCCTCCAACGCTGCGGATACACCGAAGATACCTACCAGAGATGTGATACAAATCTGAATAATCTCAATGGCCGAGGTATCAATAAACAGCATCGCCGGATTCAGTGCAAATACATAAGGAACGATAAATGCACCAATCGCCAGCTTGGTAGCGGTGAAGGCTGTCTTCATAGGATTTGCCTGAGCGATTGCCGCACCTGCGTAAGCTGCCAGTGCTACCGGAGGTGTCAGGTCCGCTACAATACCGAAGTAAAATACGAAGAAATGTGCTGCCAGTGTGGGCACACCCATACGAATCAGAATCGGTGCACAGGTAGCTGCCATAATACAGTAGTTTGCAGTGGTAGGAACACCCATACCAAGTACGATACAGCAAACCATGGTAAGTACCAGGGCGACAATTACCTGATTGCCTGCCAGTGCTACGATACCGTTAATCAGCATATTGGCAAGACCGGTCATGGTGATGGTTCCGGCAATCATACCAGCCACACCACAGGCGGCAGCTACAGTAATCATACCCTGTCCACCTGCTGCCAGTGCCTCCCAGATACGTTTGGGGGTAATGCGGTTCTCTTTATTAAATAAGCTGACAATAATTGCTACGATAATTGCAATGGCTGCAGCATACTGGATGGAACGCTGACTGGTACCAACCAGATATACCAGTAAAATCAAAGGTAACAGTAGATAAACCTGCTTTAAAAGAGGCTTAATTCTAGGCAATTCCTCCTTGCTTAAACCACGGAGACCTTCCTTCTTTGCCTCTAAATGAACGGTGATAAAAATACCTGCAAAATAAAGCACTGCCGGCAGAATGGCACGAACTACAATATTACTGTAAGGTACGCCTACATAATCTGCCATAAGAAACGCTGCTGCGCCCATAATCGGTGGCATAATCTGACCACCGGTGGAAGCAGACGCCTCTGCCGCTGCTGCGAATTCCGGCTTGTATCCGGTCTTTTTCATCAGTGGAATGGTTACAGAACCGGAGCCTACGGTATTCGCAACGGAAGAACCGGACACCATACCCTCCATGGCACTTGCCACTACTGCAACCTTGGCCGGGCCACCGGAGAAGCCGCCTACAAAGGCATTTGCAATATTTATAAAGAAATCTGCGATACCGGTTCTCTCCAGGAATGCACCGAAGATAATGAACACCACAATGAACTTGGAGCACACATTAATGGGCGTGGACAT
>CAZOSU010000314.1:0-3386 GCA_964582515.1 uncultured Acetatifactor sp.
CGTTGCTTGTACATTAAGATAGAATAAGATAAAATGGACTTTGGAGTGTGATGCTTCAAAGTCTTTTTTTGAGGATGATATCATGAAATTATATTTACTTCGACACGGCGAGACCGATTGGAATAAGGCAAGAAAAATACAGGGATGTACGGATATCCCTTTAAATGATTATGGCAGGGAGCTGGCCCGTAAAACAGGGGAAGGAATGAGGGATATCCCGATTGATTTAGTTATTACCAGTCCGCTTGTCCGCGCCAAAGAAACCGCCCGGCTGGTGATGGCAGGAAGGGATGTGGAAATCATAGAGAATCCGCGGATTCAGGAGATGGATTTTGGGGAATATGAGGGCAGACCTTCTGACGAGGAACCGACGGCATCTATTTTGAAGGCATTTTTTAAAAATCCGGGGGCTTATCCGCCACCGGAGAATGGGGAAGGCATTCCGGAGCTTTTAGCACGTACCGGAGGTTTTTTGGAGACGTTGTATGGGGACGCAGATTTGCAGGATAAAAGTATCCTCATATCCACCCACGGCGCAGCCATGACCGGTCTGGTGAATAATATAAAGGGGCAGCTGGAGACCCAGGATTTTTGGAAAATGGGTGTACCCCCTAATTGTGCAGTAACCACGGTTTCTGTGGAAAATGGCAGAGCTGTGATTGAAGAGGAGAATCATATTTATTATTAAGTGCTAAGGGTTTCTACTATCTGCATAGGATGTAGAAACCTTTTGTGTTGGTGATTAATGGATTGTAGAAATGCAGCTTATTCCAATGATTACGCAGATGCTATCATTGATTTTTCTGTGGAGGGGCTTTCCACAGAGCTGACAGATGCTTGTGTGATTCCGGTGGATGACCGGTTTTCCGTGGTATTTCGTAACCGGATGCTGACACCGGAGATTCCAGGGAATACATATGAGTATCCGTATGTACCAAAGATATATGGGCTGATGATGGACGGTATGGGAGGCAGGGGGCTGGAGCCCTTTGACCCTTCGGCACTTATTGAAAGTGGGATTCTTTCTTTACAGGGAGCACCACTATTTCTACGTGGCAGGAATGTACTGGTTGCAATAATTGACACGGGTGTCAATTTTGCCCTGCCACAGTTTCGTAACGAACTGGGAGAAAGTCGTATACTGGCCATGTGGGATCAGAATGACGGAGGAACAAGACCGGCTCCGAAAGGTTTCTTTTACGGGAGTGAATATACCAGAGAGGACATTAATGCTGCTCTCGCCACAGCCCAGCCCTATAGCACCTTGCCAGGCAGGGACGAGAGCTTTCATGGAACCATCATGGCAGGATTGGCGGCGGGCAGTGAGGTGGCAGATACTGGTTTTGTGGGTGCCGCTCCGGATGCGGAGCTACTAATTGTAAAGCTAAAGCCTTGCAAGGAATATCTGCGCAGGTACTATCGTATTCCGGATGGAATCACGGCGTTTCAGGAAACGGACATCATGTTAGCACTCAAATATGTGAATTCCTTTGCCGAAGCATTTACCAGACCACTGGTAATATGTCTGGGATTAGGAACCAATCTGGGAGACCACAGTGGGAATAATTTTCTGGCAACCTATATGAATAAGCTTTCCCGGGAAAAAAGTCGGGCTGTAGTGACCTGTGGAGGAAATGAAGGAAACAGAGCCCATCACTTTCGGGGGAGACTGGAAAAAGATGGGAATGGCAATGGGGTTATGGATGTGGAGGTGAGAGTTGCAGAGGGCAACCGGGGCTTTTATATGGAGCTTTGGGGGAATCGCACGGATATTCTGAATGTGTCTATTCGCTCTCCCGGCGGAGAGGCAGTACCACCCATGCGGATTAGTGAAGAAGAGACTGTGGAGTATTCTTTTGTATTTGAGCGTACTACATTAATTGTGCAGAATGTATTTGTGGAGCCCTTAAGCGGGGAGCAGCTGGTACGCTTCTTTTTTACGGAGCCTACCGAGGGCATATGGACCTTTAGGGTATTTTCAGTGTCAGAAACCTACAACGGCATTTTTGATATGTGGCTTCCCATTCAGGATTTTTTATACTCTTCTGTGGAATTTTTAGAGCCGGAGCCTGACATTACGATAACGGAGCCTGATTTTCAGGAAAGTGTCATCGTGGTAGGAGCATATCGTCTGAGTAACGGAAGCATCTGTCCGGATTCGGGCAGAGGGTTTGGACGCAAGGGGGAGATTACACCGACGGTGACTGCTCCGGGAGTGGATGTTCCCACGATTTATGGCCTTCGTACCGGCAGCAGTCTGGCAGCTGCCATTACGGCAGGAGGAGCTGCCCAGCTGATGCAGTGGGCAGTGGTAGAAGGAAAAGATATGTTAATGGACGGAAATCAATTGAAGAATTATCTCATAAAGGGAGCAATCCGTAGTCCGGAGATTACGTATCCCTCCGTTTTATGGGGATATGGAAAGGTGAATATTCGCAGGGTATTGGAAGCTTTGCAATCACGGTGACAAATTAGTTCTTTAAAGCGATGAAATAATGCTTGTGTTCCGTAAAATAATGTGCTACAATACGCCTATAGTTCAGAGGACAAAGGGGTTCGGCAGGATTTGCTGAGCCTCTTTTTGGTTATAGCCAGAAAGGAGATTATGAAAATGGCAGATAAAATCAGAGTGGGCATCTTAGGATACGGTAATCTGGGAAAAGGCGTGGAATGTGCATTAAAGCAGAATGAGGATATGGAGCTGGCAGCGGTATTTACCAGAAGAAATCCGGAGGCTTTGAAGATTTTGACAGAGCAGGTACCGGTATATAATGTGGCGGACGCAGTGGCACACAGGGAGGAAATTGATGTGATGATTCTATGTGGAGGAAGTGCCACAGACCTGCCAAAGCAGACACCGGAGTTTGTACAGTATTTTAATGTTATCGATAGCTTTGACACACATGCAAAAATTCCGGAGCATTTTGCCAATGTGGATGCAGCCGCTAAGGCTTCGGGTAAGGTGGCAATCATTTCCTGTGGCTGGGACCCGGGTATGTTTTCCTTAAATCGTGTGTACGCAAGTGCAGTGTTACCACAGGGTAAGGATTACACCTTCTGGGGAAAGGGCGTATCTCAGGGACATTCTGATGCGATTCGTCGTATTGAAGGCGTATTGGATGCAAGACAGTATACCATTCCGGTAGAGACTGCACTGGATAAGGTACGCAGCGGAGCAAATCCGGAGCTGACCACCAGAGAGAAGCATACCAGAGAGTGCTTTGTAGTGGCCCAGGAGGGTGCTGACCTTGCACGCATTGAGAAAGAGATTGTGACCATGCCCAACTATTTTGCAGATTATGATACGACGGTTCATTTTATTTCCATGGAAGAATTGAAGGCAAATCATAGCGGAATTCCTCATGGCGGCTTTGTCATTCGTACCG
>CAZOSU010000315.1:0-3384 GCA_964582515.1 uncultured Acetatifactor sp.
GGTACCGGTAATCTTCTCGCTGGCCTGGCCCACGATGCTGGAGCAGCTGATGCAGACAGCGGTACAGTACATTGATACTGCCATGGTGGGAGGCTTAGGAACCGGGGCAACTGCGGCGGTAGGCGCCACCACCACGGTGAACTGGCTGGTGGGCAGTACCATTTCCGCTCTGGGAGTAGGCTTTTTGTCCATCATTGCCAAAGCCTTTGGCGCCGGGGATAAAAGTCTGGCTTCCCGGGTGGTGTCCCAGGCAGTGCTGGCCACCTTGGTATCCGGCATTTTCTTCACCCTTCTGACCCTGTCCTTAAGCAGCTCGGTTCCTGTGTGGATGCAGGTGGACCCGGCCATCCGGGAGCTTGCCGGTACCTACTTTTTTATTTTGTATATACCCATGCTCCCCAGAGCCGCCACGATTATCTTCGGAACGGTCCTGCGTGCTGCCGGGGATACCAAAACACCTATGAAAATCGGTATCTGGGTAAATATCATAAATGTCATTCTTAATTTCCTGCTGATTTACGGACTAAAATTAGGTGTTATCGGTGCAGCAGTGGCCAGTGCCATTGCCTTTACTGTAGGAGGTATCGCCATCACAGTAAAGCTTTGGAGGCATCCTGTGATTTCTCCCAAAGGTCGGAGCTTTAAACCGGATAAAGAAATTTTAGCGCCCTGCCTGAAGGTGGCGTTCCCCAATATGCTGCAGCGCTTCGGTACCTCCCTTGGCTATGTATTTTTCGCCTCCATGATTAATTCTCTGGGCGAAATCTCCACTGCGGCCCATACCATTGCCAATACAGTGGAATCTGCCTTTTACATCCCGGGATATGGTATGCAGACCGCCGCTGCCACTCTTTCCGGCAATGCCTATGGTGCCGGTGACAAAAGGGGCATGAAGGAGCTGGCACGGATGATTATCCTTATAGAAGTGCTTCTGATGATTGTCTCCGGCGGGCTGCTCTTTATCTTTGCCCCTGCCATGATGAAGCTCTTTACCAGGGATGCCCGGGTAATCCTTCTGGGCTCCGTCGTCCTTCGTATGGTGGCCGTCTCCGAACCCTTTTTCGGTGCATCCATTATCATTGAAGGCATGCTGCAGGGTGTGGGCAAAACCGTTATTCCCTTTATTTTCAATATTATCGGCATGTGGGGCATCCGTATCATAGGCACCTTTATCTGTACCCAGCTTCTGGAAATGGGGCTGGTTGCGGCGTGGGCCTGTATGATTGCCCACAATATGCTGCTGTTTGTCCTTTTCATCATCCATTACGTGCGCGGACGCTGGAATCCGCTAAATAGCAAACAAGGCATATCATAATGCTTTTAACCGGAGGTATAGTGCTATGAAAAAATATTACCAGGAAATCGATTCCCTAAAAGGCATTGCCATCTTTTTCGTGGTTTTGGCCCACTCCATTATCCTTTACCCGGTGAACTTGTTGGAAAATGTGTATTGCCACTCTCTTTTTCAATTGATAAGCAGCACACATATATCCCTGTTCTTTACGATTTCAGGCTTCTGCTTTTCGTATAAGGATAATTACAAAGACTTCCTTTTCAAAAAAATATACCGACTTCTTATCCCCTACCTTGTTTTTAATCTGGTGGATATGATTCCCCGGCAGCTCCTGCCTGCATTGGTAAATCGCCCGGCAGGCATGACGGACTCTCTGAAGGAAATGCTTTTCTATGGTGGCGAATACTGGTTCTTATATACCTTATTCATCATATCCGCCATTTATCCGGCCATCCACTGCTGGCAGAAGGACAATCTCCCCAAAAAGCTTTTGGTGGAAATTATTTTACTGATTTTATACCTGGTAGAGCCTAAGGTTTCCTTCCTCTGTCTGGAATCGGTGCTTGTATATTTACTCTTTTTCAATACCGGTGCTTTAATCAAGGAGTACCTGCCCAATATTTTCACATGGAATTTCAAAGAAAAATGGCTTCAGCCGGCAAGTACCCTTCTCCTTCTCATTGTCTGGGTAATTGCGGCACGTTCTTCCGTCACACTGAAAATCGCCACCGTGGCCGGGATTATTGTTTGTTATTTATTTACTAAGTTTTCCTGGTTTAATAAAGTATTCCACCGCTTCGGCCATTACTCTCTGCAGCTGTATTTATTGAATGGGTTTCTACTGGTTATTTCACGGACAATTATTTGCAGATTTACGGAAAATCCTGCAATCATTATATGCTTCAATATGCTGGTAACCTTTTTCCTGTCCTATCTTTTTATTAAATATTTCTGTGACAAAATAAAATGGATTCGCAGGCTAATGGGATTATAACGCCAAACGGGGCTGTGGCGATGCAGATGAACCATCTGCTTTTGCCACAGCCCCGCTCTTTATGCTATTTATTCTCCTGTATGGTCTCGTGTAGCTGTCTGAACACTTCATTATACTTCACCTGCTTCAGCTCCAGCTTGGATGCCACCGCATAAAGACTTAACGGAATATCCATAGCTTCGTAACGGAAGGTATTGCCATTCTTTGCCAGAATTTTCTCTACCAGTCCATCCGCATAAGCCTTATCCTCGCTGGCAGTAAGAAGCACAAACTCATCCCCACCGATGCGGAACACTACATCCTCGCCCCCTGCCGCATCATTTAAGCGGTTCATGGACTCCAGAATTGCCAAATCCCCCGCCTTACGACTGATTTCATTAATGGGAACCAGCCTCTTAATATCACTGCAAATGTAATAACAATTCTTTCTCTCTACAATCAAATCATATAACTCACTGATATCTACATGTCTTCTGTTTTGCATATACTCATCTCCATTTTCTATGGGCGGATATAATCTCGGAAAAATCTCACTGTATCTGGTACGCCCGCGAAACTCCGAAGGATTACAATTCCACACTTGTTTAAAGGCTCTTGTGAAGGATTCGTGACTGCTGTACCCCACCTGCAATGCCGCATCTAAAATACTTATTTCCTCATTCTGAAACAAAAGCTTTGCGCCCTTATTCATCCTCCGGCGCACCACATAATCATGAATACTGATATGGTTAACCGCCTGAAACAGCTTCTCCAGGGTAGATTTTGAGCAGAATACTGCCTTGGCAATATCCTCCGTTTTCATCTCCTCCGTCAGATGCAGCTCTATGTATTCCAGTGCTTTCGTAAGCAATTCTATCTTACTCACGTAATTCCTCCTCTAGTTCCGGTACCGTAAGTATATACTAGCACAAAAAATAACCGGGTGCTTGACTTTTTGAGTAAAAAACCACCCCCTCAAAATCCTTAAGTGGTCTGACTACCTGTACCCCTCTTTACATTTCCTATTACTTAAACGCAACACCAAACATATAAGGCGGAATTTTTACCACATCTCCATCTATCATAAAATTCTTTGGATGAATAATATATTGTGTAG
>CAZOSU010000316.1:0-3378 GCA_964582515.1 uncultured Acetatifactor sp.
GAGTGGTCGGTATAGCCCAGCACTCCCAAATCCGCATTTCCCTTTTCCAGAAAAGCCAGCACCTCTTCATTTTTCTTAATC
This sequence comes from uncultured Acetatifactor sp., assembly GCA_964582515.1. Classification (GTDB taxonomy): domain Bacteria; phylum Bacillota; class Clostridia; order Lachnospirales; family Lachnospiraceae; genus Acetatifactor. Next base: position 82 of record CAZOSU010000316.1, read on the forward strand.
TCGTTATAAGTCATTATAAAAGCTGTACCCCTCTACTTTCGCACTCTGCAATAACCTCGTCCGGCCAGATAGAACACTGTACTTCTCCGATATGTGCTTTTCTAAGGAAGAACATACAGATACGGGACTGTCCGATACCGCCACCGATGGTGTAAGGAACCTGCTCCTCCAGCACAGCCTTCTGGAACGGAAGAGAAGCTCTCTGCGGGCAGCCGGCCTTTTCCAGCTGGGAAAGAAGTGCCTCCTTGTCCACACGGATACCCATGGAGGATAATTCCAGTGCAATATCTAAAACCGGATAGTATACGATAATATCTGCATTCAACGCCCAGTCATCATAGTCCGGGGCACGACCGTCGTGTGGCTCCCCACACTCCAGCTTATCACCAATCTGCATGATACATACCGCACCCTTGGCCTTGGCAATATAGTACTCTCTCTCCTTCGGCGTATAATCCGGGAACATTTCCTCCAGCTCTCTGGTGGTCACAAAGAAAATGTCATGAGGAAGAATTTCCTCGATATAATCATAGTGAATGGCCATATACTTTTCGGTCTTACGAAGTACCTTATAGATGCCCTTTACGGTATCCTTTAAAAATTCTATATTACGGTCTTCCTTGCTGATAACCTTCTCCCAGTCCCACTGGTCCACATAGATGGAATGGATGTTGTCTACCTCTTCGTCACGGCGGATAGCGTTCATATCTGTATAAAGTCCCTGGCCTACGCCAAAGCCATACTTCTGCAGTGCATAACGCTTCCACTTTGCCAGAGAGTGTACAATCTCTGCCTCTCTGCTGCCTTGATCCTTGATATCAAAGGAAACCGGTCTCTCCACACCGTTTAAGTTATCGTTCAGTCCGGATTCCGGTGTTACAAACAGTGGTGCAGACACTCGGAGCAAATCCAGTCTGTCTACTAAAAGCTGCTGGAAGCAGTCCTTTACGGTCTTAATAGCTACCTGTGTCTCGTACAGGTTTAAATGCGATTTATAATCCTTTGGTATGCTTAGCTTACTCATCGTCATACTCCCTTCATTTCACAATATCACTTAATCATTAAAAACCTTTTGGAAGATTTTAGCAAGTATTTTTATGCATGTTTCCCCAAAAATTATTCGTCACTTACCACCTCTCCCACCAGATAGCGTTTCTTTCGGTCTAAGAGACGTAAACCGATAACTACACAGATTCCGCAGACCAGACATACCGGTAAGCTGTACAGCGCACTGTTTACAAGCGGTGTATAGGTCAGAATGTATACCAGGCATCCGGAAAGCACATGAACAATCACCGGCCATGCAAAGCTGCCGAAATACTCATACATGTACACCATCAGACATCCCATGACAAAGGCATACACACCCTGAATGTAATTCATATGGTACATACCGTAGGTAAATGCTGAAATAATCATGGCCACGGTAATCTTTGCTCTTCTACGGAGAATATTATAAATAATACCACGGAACAGTATCTCCTCCGCAACCGGGATGATGATTCCAAAACAAAGCAAACCGATTAGAAGAGATGCGGAATACTCATCTGCCAGCATATTCTGGTATGCAGTGGCCTTATCCGTCACACCCATTACTTCCAAAAGCACATTCAGTCCCACTACCGCTGCCACTGTCACAAGTGCTGCCACACCATAGGTAATGGGCGGCTCCGAACGGAGATGGGCAAGGAACATATCTTCCTTAGTCCTCTTAAGCAGCTTCTCCGCCATATCCCGCACAAAGAAAATGGCTACTATGCAGGACAAGGCACTCATGATTGCTGTAGCATTACCGGTAAGTCCTGTGGCTTCTGAGGTGGTCTCATCATAGAAAAGCAGCCACTGGGCCACCTTTCCGGTGAGAGCACCACTGATATTCTTAAAGAACAGCAGTATACCGGTATCAACAACATTCCTAATCAAAATAAACAGTAAAAACGGATAAAGAAATGGCCACATCACCTGAAAAAATCCCTTGGGCTTTGGACGCTCCTCCTCACGGAGAAGAAAGGCATGGAGCTCTCCCACACTGCGGACTATGTAATCCGCATGGGCCTGCTGCAGCTCCTCCATGCTTCCGTAGCCGTAGGTCACACCCACACTCTCTACCTTAAGAGCCCTGGCTCCTTCCACATCAAAGCAGCGGTCACCAATCATATACACCAGCTGTGGGTCAATGGGCTGAGAGCCGAAAAGCTGATGAAGGGCTTCCCTTACCACCTCGTCCTTGCTTACCCGTGTGCCGTCCAGATTACTTCCCACAATCACCTTAAAAAACTGCTTTATCTGGAAATGCTCTAAAATTCTTTCCACAAATACAGTAGGCTTGCTGGAGGCCACTGCCAGTGTAAATCCGGCCTCATTTAAATCCTTCAGCATATGTGGAATCCCTTCATATACTTCGTTTTCAAACAGTCCCACATCGGAGAACCGTTCTCTATACTTAGCAACCGCTCTATCTGCCTGTTCCCTGTCCATGCCATAGAACTTCATAAAGCTGTCCCAAAGAGGAGGCCCGATAAAGGGCTCCAGCTTATCAAGGTCAGGCTCATCAATCCCCTGGTCCTTCAGTGCATATTGTACGCAGGTACAGATTCCCTGCTTGGGGTCAGTTAGGGTACCATCCAAATCAAATAAAAAGTACTTCTTCATTTATTAAAAACTCCTAATCTTCTCGCTATCCTCTCCGGCAGCGTTATCAATCATGGTAATCTTCACATCATAGCCCACGCTTGGATTCACCTCCACGTGAACAATATCTCCCACCTTATGTCCCAACAGTGCTTTTCCCAGTGGGGACTCATTACTGATTAATCCCTCCAGAGAGTTCCCACGCACCGTGGTCACAATCTTGTACACCTCTTCGGTACCATCATCTACAAATTGTACCGTCACACGATTATTGATTCCCACCTCATCCTCTGCGGACTCGTCTGAAATCACATTAGCCGTACGAATCATTCTCTCTAAATAACGGATGCGGCTTTCATTCTGGTTTTTCACCTTCTTAGCCGCATAATACTCAAAATTCTCACTCAAATCCCCATGGGCTCTGGCCTCTTTCACATCCTCCAGTGCCTTGGGGCGCACCACCAGCTTCCGATACTCAATCTCCTGGCGCATCTCATCGATATCTTTTTGTGTCAATTCATCAAACATTTCTACCTACCTCTTCGAAAAGGCTCCGCCCACATAAGGACATACCTTTCTTTTGGAGGACTTTCAGAGAGCATGCTATGCGTTTTGCTGACACGTTCTCACTCCGTGAAAAATCGTAGCGGTACTAGGCTCGAAAAT
>CAZOSU010000317.1:0-3355 GCA_964582515.1 uncultured Acetatifactor sp.
TGTCCGTGTGCCTGTAAGGAGCTGTATGCAAAAATATATTATTGAAAAAAACCAGGCCGGACAACGGTTTGATAAGTTTTTACAAAAATTTATGCCTGAAGCGGGGAGCGGTTTTCTATACAAAATGCTTCGCAAGAAAAATATTACCTTAAACGGAAGGAAGGCAGAGGGCAGGGAAATATTGAATTTAGGGGACGAAATAAGCTTCTTTTTTGCAGAGGAAACCTTTGAGAAATTTACCGGAAGAAAGGCAGGGAGTGTGGACGCACCATCTGCCAATATACCTTCGGTGAAGGAATACGAGAAGGCATTTCAGACGCTTAAGGGAATCACTGTTGTTTATGAGGATGACAATGTCCTTTTCCTAAATAAGCCGGTGGGTATTCTTACCCAGAAGGCTGCCCCGGCAGACCTTAGCCTGAATGAGTGGCTTATTGGCTATCTTCTTTTTCATAAAAGCATTTTTCCCCGGGAGCTGGCCTTGTTTAAGCCCTCTGTATGTAACCGCTTAGACCGTAACACCAGTGGTCTTGTCCTGTGCGGAAAATCTCTTGCAGGAAGTCAGGAGCTGTCAAAGCTTATCCACGACAGAGCCATGAGCAAATATTATCGTACCATCTGTCTGGGAAAGGTGGAGGAAAGTGCCATCATAACCGGTTCTCTAACAAAGAATCGTCAAAAAAATATTGTAACGGTTTCTGTTGAGGGAAGTCAGATTCAAACCGCTTACAAGCCACTTCAGATTCTTTCCGGCGGAAGCTATACCTACCTTGAGGTGGATTTGATTACCGGAAAAACCCACCAGATTCGTGCCCACCTTTCCTCTATCGGTCACAGTCTTATCGGAGACGGGAAGTATGGTCAGAAAAAAAATAATGAGTTGATGATTCAGCGCTTTTCCCTTCATAGTCAGCTTCTCCATGCCTATCGGGTGGAATTTCCCCGGATAGAGGGCAGCTTGTCGACCTTAAGCCAAAAGAGCTTTATCGCGCCTCTTCCCCAACAATTTACATCCATATTAAAGGAGCTTACATAATGGCAACATGGAATTCCAGAGGACTTCGTGGTTCTACCCTGGAGGATATGATTAACCGAACCAATGAAAAATACGCTGAGAATGGACTTGCCATCATACAAAAGATACCCACGCCCATCACTCCCATGAAAATCGATAAAGAAAACCACCAGATTACGCTGGCATATTTTGAACAGAAGAGTACCGTAGACTACATCGGTGCAGTGCAGGGAATCCCGGTGTGCTTTGACGCCAAGGAATGTGCAGTGGATACCTTCTCGCTACAGAATATCCACCCCCATCAGGTCACTTTTATGGAGAATTTTGAAAAGCAGGGCGGAATCTCCTTTGTACTGATTTATTATTCTCACAAGGATTTACTGTATTATCTGCCTTTTGATAAGCTTTTCTTTTTCTGGAAAAGAGCCCGGGAGGGCGGCAGGAAGAGCTTTCGGTTTGATGAGCTGGATATGTCCTTCGTTTTACCCAAGAAACACGGTGTTTTGGTGCCTTATCTGGATACATTGCAGCTGGATTTGGAAACGAGAGAAGAATAGTGAATACAAAGAATGTTAAATGCTTGACAAGTAGAAAGCAAACGAGTATACTACAAGAAATGTTTTCTTTATTGTGCTACCCAGTTAGCACTTTACAGCGATAAAGTTTCAGGATGAGGTAATAATAATGAGTAAAGAATTAATCCATACACCCGAAGGTGTCCGCGATATATACGGCAAAGAGATTCACAGAAAGCTCCATTTAGAGGACCAGATTCACCATACCTTCTTTTTGTATGGTTATCAGGATATACAGACCCCGACCTTTGAATTTAAGGATGTTTTTTCCAAGGAAATCGGTACCACTCCTTCCAAGGAGATGTATCAGTTCTTTGATAAGGAGGGCAATACGCTGGTGCTTCGTCCCGACTTTACCCCCTCCATTGCACGTTGTGCGGCAAAGTATCACATGGATGACGAATTTCCGGTGCGCTTTTGCTATATTGGCAACACCTTTACCAATGTATCAAATTTACAGGGTAAATTAAAAGAGGTTACCCAGATGGGTGCGGAGCTTATTAACGACGGAAGCGTGGAGGCGGATGCGGAAATGCTTTCTATGGTGATTGCCCTGTTGAAGAACTCCGGGTTAAAGTGCTTCCAGTTAACCGTAGGAAATGAGGATTTCTTTAAGGGCTTATGCGAGGAAGCAAAGCTGGATGAGGAGACCGAGAAGGCTCTTCGTGATTATATTTCCGGCAGAAATTACTTCGGTGCGGAGGAGCTCCTTGACCGCAGTAACGTGGCGGAGCCTCACAAGAGTGCGCTTTTACAGGTAGCAGACCTCTATGGTAATTTAGAGACCATATGTGAGGTTAAAAAGCATATCACCAACGAAAGAGCCTTAAGTGCTATTGCAAGGCTGGAGGCTATTTATGAAGCTTTAAAATTGTACGGCTGTGAATCCTATGTGTGCTTTGACCTTGGTATGCTCAGCAAATATCATTATTATACCGGACTTATCTTCAAGGCCTATACCTATGGTCTGGGAGATGCCATTGTAAAGGGTGGACGCTACAACAATTTATTACAGAAATTCGGCAAGGATGCGGCTGCTATCGGCTTCTGTGTAGTGATTGATGAGCTGATGGAGGCTTTAGACCGCCAGAAGGTATGCTTTGAAAACAATACCTGCGTGGAAACCATCTACTATACAAAGGACAACTATTCCACAAAGCTGTCCGAGGCCATTGTCATGCGAAATCAGGGCAAAGCAGTATGCCTTGTGCCCGAAACGGATGTGTAGGAGGAATAAGCATGAATCAGGATAGATATTTAACCTTTGCACTGGGCAAGGGACGACTTGCGAAAAAGACACTTGAGCTTTTGGAGGAAATCGGCATCACCTGCGAGGAAATGAAGGACAAGGATTCCCGCAAATTAATCTTTGTAAATGAAGAATTAAAGCTTCGTTTCTTCTTATCCAAAGGACCGGATGTACCCACCTATGTAGAATACGGTGCTGCGGATATCGGCGTTGTGGGGGAGGATACTATTTTAGAGGAAAATCGTAATGTATACGAGGTACTTGACTTAGGCTTTGGAAAATGCCGCATGTGTGTCTGTGGACCGGCTTCCTCAAAGGAGCTTTTGCAGCATCATGAGCGTATCCGTGTAGCCAGCAAATACCCCAAGATTGCCAAGGATTATTTCTACAATCAGAAGTATCAGACCGTGGATATCATCAAATTAAACGGCTCTGTAGAGCTGGGCCCCATTGTGGAGCTGTTCGATGTCATCGTAGATATCGTGGAAACCGGTTCCACGCTGCGCGAAAACGGTC
>CAZOSU010000318.1:0-3354 GCA_964582515.1 uncultured Acetatifactor sp.
ATGCCCTCCGGTCTCCGCTATCCGTTCCGTCTCTACCACGTATTCCCCAATCTTCCTGCGGAAATTGGCTGTGAGAAGCTCCTTATCCAAGATAAGCTCAAAGGCCTTCTGGAGGCTGTTTAAGGTAAACAGCTCCGGCATCAAATCAAATACCATCTTGAAATCCGTCTCTACATTTTTGCGCAGGGATAGAAGTACGTGCAGGATGATTTTTGCATGGTCGAAGGCGATATTTTCACTTTCCAGAATTTCGTATCTTACTACCTCATGGTAGTCCCGGTACTCCTTGTATTCCCGCACTCTTGCAGTCAGACAAAGCTCCGTCAAATCATGCTCCAGACGAAGCTCATATTCATTCACAAGCTCTGCGCTGTCGCCGGATGCTTCCTTCTTCACTTCCCTGCAGCAAAGCTCCACCGAAAACCACTTAGCCTCCCAGGCATCAGTGTCTGCCCGCAGCGCCGCTTTCTCCCCATCCATCAGCGCCAGAAAGGTGTTGGAGATAATCCAGCCCCTGGGGTCCCGCCCCACCTCGCCAAAGATACCGGCATGGCTTAAGTACACCTTCTCCACACTGGTCTCTTCATACAGCTCTCGTCTGGCGGTTTCATACACGTCCTCATCCGGCCGGCAAAAACCTCCCGGGAGAGCCCAGCAATCCTTGTAGGGATAGGCTGCCCGCTTAATCAATAAAAGCTTAAGTGCCTTCCTTGGCAGCTTTCGGAAATTGTTCCTCTCCCCATGCTCCATAATGGAAAAAATGGCAATATCCGCCGCCACCGACGGTCTGTCATATGCAGTAATATCAAAGGAATCCAGATATTCTCTTTCCTCTTTTGACATATTGTATCCAAAGCTCATTACGCTTCTCCGTTCCATTCAAAGCAGGGCATCAGCTCCAGCTTAAACAGGTTTCTCTTGTGCAGGGTATCGATTCTCTCCTTGATGGCTGCATCCTCGCATAGGCCCTCACGAATATACACATCCAGCATAGCGTAGGTAAAGCCCAGATTCTCTTCATCGGTCTTGCCGCATAGGCCGTCAATGGGCACCTTATCCACCAAATCTAAGGGAAGTCCCAGCTCCCTGCCAATGGCCTTTACCTCGGTCACGGTCAGTCTGGATAAGGGACTGAAATCTCCCACGCTGTCGCCGTATCTGGTAGAATACCCCACCCAGTCCTCGGACAGATTACAGGTGTTTGCCACGCGGCCGTTCACGCTCTGACTCACCGCATAAAGGGTGGTCATACGGATTCTGGGCGGCAGATTGGTTCTGGCCTGGGTGGTAATTTCCACATCCTTAATATTGTCCAGCACACCATTCACTGCATCTGCAATGTTCACTTCATAGCTCTTGATACCAAGGAAATCCACCAGCTTCTTGGCCATATGGATATCTGCCTGCTCACCGCAGGGCATCAGTACACCGATGACACGCTCCTTGCCCAGCGCCTCCACACAAAGGGCTGCCACCACAGAGCTGTCCTTTCCGCCGGAAATACCCACTACTGCATTGCAGTCCGGTCCGTTTTTCTCAAAAAAGTCTCTAATCCACGCTACACACTGATTCTTTGCTTCCACTGCATTAAACTGATACATACCAAAATTTCCCTCCTTGTAATCTTGCTCGAACTTCCTTAAGGCTCTTCTCTTTTAACTATATCACCTCAACCTGACACATTTTCATGGTGGTCAGTGCCGCCTCATGGCTCTCCGGTGTCACACCTGCGCAGCAGCTTGCATCCACGCTGACCTTAATCTCCGGGAACTGTGCCTTGATAATCAGCGCGTTAGACACCACGCAGATATCGGTACAAAGACCAATCAGCTCCACCTCTTCCAGCTCATAATCCTTCCAGCTTAAATATCCAAAGGTAGGCTTATTAATCACCGGCGCATCCTTCACCTCCAGCTCCGGGATAATCTTCCAGCCCTCGCTGCCCTCGATACAATGCTCCACCGGCAGGTATTTTCCCTCGTTGGTGCTCATATAATCTGCCTGATGGGTATCTCTGGTAAAAATCATCTCATCCCCATTCTCACGATACTTTGCAATCTTTGCCTTCACATTCTCCACGATAGCTACCGCTTCCTTACTTCCCAGCGCACCATCCACAAAATCCTTCTGCATATCCACTACAATCAAGGTCTTCCTCATAATTCATATCTCCCTTCTTGTTATTATCTTTTTGATAATATCTGTCCAATGAGGTTATCATATTATCATTTCGATAATATGTCAAGAGGTTTTTTCTATCTTTTTTAAAATTTTATCTTTTAAAATAACTATGGAACCATATGCTGCAATTGTTCACAAAGGGAAAGAAATATATATTGCTGCCTGCATATATGCCCGAATCAGCCACTTTTACTGATACCGTGACTATTTCCCCGCTAAGCACCGTTTTTGCCTCAGATAGGGCAAAATCCGCATAACAAAGCCCATGTCCCACATTCGCAAAATCACTTGATTATGAATTACATATATATTGATAAGCCATTCGCGGGCTGTCTCCTCTCACATATACGGTACCGCAATGTACAAAGCCCTGTTTCTCCAGCACGTGCTGCATTACCTTATTCTCTGCATGGGTATCCATACGGATGTTGCCGATGATGCCCTTACAGTAATTCAGAATAAAGGGGAACACCCCCTTTTTCATCCCGCTGCTGGCCACCCGGTGAATAATACCGTGGGGCGCGTCACTGCGCCAGGCTCCATCTTCAATCACCACATAGTCCGGGTCCGGCTCCATAGAGAAGTAAAATACCCCCAGAAGCTCGCCCTCCTCCTCACACACATACAAATCACCGTTCTCAATATCTCTCACTACCCACTCCGTCAGCGGATACCTGTCCTGCCACTGATTGGGGTTTCCGGTCTCCCTCATATAGCTTCTGGCTCTGGCATAAATGGATTCAATCTTTGGAAGCTCCTGCATTATTGCTTTTCTGATATTCATACATTTCCTCTTTTCTATATTAGAATACTTCTCTATCAAGTTTACTCAAAATACATACATCTTTCAACTAATTGCTGGTATTTTTCCTAATAATTTATACACATTCCAAAAGAAGTCACACAATTAAATTTTTCATACTTTCTTGCACTATCGTAATAGTAGGTGTATAATTGGTTCGTGTTTTTTTGACACATAAACTTTGAAAAAGAGGATAAAAATTATGGAAAGAAGAGTCGGTACAGTTTCAAGAGGTATTCGTTGTCCTATCATTCGTGAAGGAGACAATCTGGTGGACATGACAGTTAACAGCGTATTAGAAGCAGCTGCCAGCGAAGGCTTTGAATTACGAGACAGAGATGTTATCGCATTAACAGAGTCTATCGTTGCAC
>CAZOSU010000319.1:0-3341 GCA_964582515.1 uncultured Acetatifactor sp.
GGCAATAATATCTTTATCTTCCATAATTTCTCCCGAATTCTTTTGTATTTCTCTCTACTCTTTAAGAAAGAAATTCTTTTCAAAGGTTACAAGGAAAGCCGGAGAATTTCTTCCCCGGCCTGTTTTTATTTCAATGCGCCCTTTTTCTTCAATGCATCCAGCTTATACAAAATAGTCTCCTCACTATCCAGACAAATGGCAGTATCTCCGCAGACAAAGACTGCCTGATAAGCATTCCCATCCAAGTCCTTTCCCGTCATGCTATAAATGTAACAGCTCTCTTCCCCGGGGATATTCAGCCGGAAACGATAGTTATTACCATAACTAATACTACCATTTGCCAGACACATGATGAGGTAGTTGTGATAGGTTTTGTTAACGGATGCAAACTTCATATTTAATATGATATCGATAAATTCTTCTTTTTCCTCTTCTGTTAGCGCAAAATTTGCCTCTCCATTTATGATTTCCAGATTCTGCAAATCCTCTGCTGTAATTGGAAAGACATCCTTAAAGGTATCTTTGTTTTCTAAATGCGTGCCGGATAGCATGTAATAGGTGTGAGCAATGATTTTCTGTTCACTTGTGACGGTATTTCGTCCCAGCTGAAGAACACGATACCTGCCCTCCCCATAAATCTCCACCAATGGTTGTAGTGTTATTTCATCATAAATAGAATAATCTAAATCCGTTACCTCTATCAGTTCTTCACCTACAGGACAAATATTTCTTGCGGAATCATAAACGGTACGATAGTTTCCGTCAGAATCCTGCTTTTCTACCGCATAGTCTACTACTATAATTAAATCTTCTTCATCCCAATAAACATGATTCATCTTAACGGGATATTCTGCAACTACATAATACTGTCGGTTTAACCAATACTCCACTTCTGTTTCATAAGGGCTGATTTCGCACTCCAGAAGCGGGTCTCTTTTGCTTAGGAGCACCATTCCAACAAGTACTATTAATAAAACCCCACAAGAAATGAATTTCTTTACTCCATTTGCCATCCTAATCCCCCTTTTCTTTCTACTATCACTATATTTCCATTTTGTAATAATTTGTAGAGGGATAATTTTATGACTTTTACAGTAATAATGCCACTTTCTTATAACTGTAAGTTATGATACAATCAAGATAATACATATTAAATTATAACTATATTAGGTAGCAATCGACACAAGGGTATATGGAGTATAACTTCTTCAAATACCCTGTTTTCTTGAAAAGAAGCCTCATAATCAATAAAAAAAGCATCTAAATGGGCATCATTTTAGGTTATTATACTCTGATACCCCGATTTTTCACAAAAACGGGGTATTATGAATCGATTTTTTCATAATACCCTTAAGAGCGTTTTTTTCTCAAAAAATGAGGCCATTTCAAAAGAAAACAGGGTATAAGAAAAAGTTATTCTCTATATACCCTACCACACAATAAAATATGTAATTACCAATATAAGAAAGGTTACCAATATGAATTCTCTGAACTTATATTACATCTTTTACACTGTGGCAGAATGTGGCAATATCTCTGCGGCAGCCAAAAAGCTTTTTATCTCCCAGCCGGCGGTAAGTAAGTCAATTTCTAAATTGGAGGAAAGCTTTCCTTCTCCGCTTTTAAATCGTACCTCCAAGGGGGTTACTCTCACAGAAAGCGGCGAAATCCTGTACCGGCAGCTTGGGAACGCATTTCATGCCATCCGTCAGGGGGAGGAACAAATTTTAAAAAACGAAGCCATCGGCGCAGGCCGTATCTCCATCGGAGTAAGTACCACACTCTGCAAGTATGTACTGATGCCCCGCTTAAAGAGATTTATCGAGAATTACCCGCACATAAAAATCTCCATTTCCTGTCAGTCCACCTATGAAACCTTGTCTGCTCTGGAAAATGGCTCCCTTGATGTAGGACTTGTTGGTGAAAGTGAGCGGCTGGGAAATCTGTCCTTCAGGCCTATCAGCCGGATTCAGGATACCTTCGTGTGTTCTAAGGATTATCTGGAAAAACTAAATCATATGGAGGGAGAAAATCTGCAAAACGCTACCTTCCTTCTTCTGAACAAATCCAATGTCACCAGACAATACGTGGATAAATTCCTGATATTGAATGACATTGCCTCTGACCATCAATTGGAAGTTTCTACCATGGATTTACTAATTGACTTTGCTAAAATCGGTCTGGGAATTGCCTGTGTCATCCGCCAGTTCGTTGAAGAAGAATTAAAAAATGGAGAACTCATAGAGTTCCCCATTCCTACGCCCATTCCATCCAGACAGATTGGGTTTGCTTATTCTAAATCAGCGAATTTAAATCATGCTTCGGAAAAATTTTTGGAGATGTGGTAAAACCACATCTCCATTTAACTCTGTACCTTCTTCATTTCATAGAACACACCCTTTTTCTCCATCAACTCATCATAGGTACCGTATTCGATACACTTTCCATAGGAAATCACGGCAATCTTATCCGCCTCACGAATGGTGGATAAACGGTGTGCAACAATAAAGGTGGTTCTATCCTTAGCCAGATTATTGATAGCTTCCTGAATCAGCTTCTCCGAAATCGTATCTAATGCTGATGTTGCTTCATCCAGCACGATCACTTTCGGGTCACGGATTAACGCACGGGCAATGGATACGCGTTGTCTTTGGCCGCCGGACAGCTTTCCGCCATGCTCACCGACTATGGTATTTAAGCCATCGGGCAGGCTATCAATCAGCTCTGTCAGATTTGCCGCTCTTACAGCTGCCATCAGTCGCTCTTTTGATACATCACCACAACCATAGGTGATATTATCCTTAATGGTTCCAGAGAATAGAATAGAGGTCTGTGGAACTACTGCCAGATGCTTACGATAGCTACGCAGGTCTATAGCAGACATGTCCTTTCCATCCATAAGCACCCTTCCGTTGGTCGCCAGATAAAAACCATTTACCAGATTTAATATCGTGGACTTTCCGGCACCGGATTCCCCCACCAGCGCAATGGTTTCCCCTTTTTTCACCTTTAGATTCAATCCACGAAGAGTATTCTTATCTGAATCCTTGTAGTGGAAATGGACATTTTCAAAGGTAAACTCACCTTCTACATTTTCTAAAACTTCTTTTCCATCATTTTGCTCCACTTCCTCAGACAAGAGTACTTCTCCAACAGAGGTAATAGACTCAAAGCCCTTGGCAATAATTGGTACCAAAGAAATCACCGCAGATACCTGATTAACGATGGTGGCAAAATAGCTCTGATACAGAGTAATATCTCCCGCCAGAATCTCTCCTGAAAATGCCAGATATCCGGTAAAACCAAGACAAATAATCTGGAATATCTGGAAAATCGCCCAG
>CAZOSU010000320.1:0-3337 GCA_964582515.1 uncultured Acetatifactor sp.
GATAAACGCTGAAGGCATCTAAGCGTGAAGCCCCCCTCAAGATGAGATATCCCTGTAAGTAAGACCCCTTGAAGACGACGAGGTAGATAGGAATGAGGTGTAAGCACAGTAATGTGTTCAGCTGACATTTACTAATCGGTCGAGGGCTTAACCAAGGTTGGAAAAAGAGGAAGTTATCCTAGAGATGTTTTGTAAAGATTTGATTTTGTGTTCGGTTTTCAGGGAATAAGTTAAGAGTAATGGAGACAATTTTCCATTACTCTTTTTTTGTAGAAATTTTTTGCATTTTCTTTATTTTTTTGTGTATTTTTTAGAAAACTGTGCTATAATGAAACAAAATAGACAGAGACTATAGTACTAGGTTGGATATAGTTCAAGGAGGACGTATGGATACAAAGATTTTGCTTGAAAACGGAACAAATGAATTAGAAGTTTTGGAATTTATGGTTGATGGTGAATACTATGGTATCAACGTAGCAAAGGTTAAGGAAATCATTAACTACTTAGAGCCTACGCCAATTCCAAATTCTCATCCGAGTATCGAGGGTGTGTTTATGCCCAGAGATGTAATGATTACTGCGATTGATTTAAAGAATTGTCTGCAGAGAGGACAGGCGGCTCCGGGTGGTCTGTTTATCGTGACCAATTTCAATCGTTTGGATATTGCATTCCATGTAGAACAGGTAATTGGAATCCATCGTCTTACCTGGAAGGATATTATCAAGCCTAATGCAACGGTATCTGCAACAGATAGCGGCGTAGCAAGCGGTATCGTAAAAATTAAAGAGAAGCTTATCGTTATCCTTGATTTTGAGAAGATTATTGCAGACATTTCTCCCGAAACAGGACTTAAGGTTTCTGAAATTGCAGCGTTGGGACCAAGAGAGAGAAGTGACGTTCCTATTCTCATTTCAGAGGATTCTCCCTTATTGAACAAGTTGATTGTTGATTCTTTGAAGATGGCGGGTTACGAGAAAATTATCCATACCGAGAATGGACAGGAAGCATACGATTTGATTATGGGTATGTGTGCGAAAGGAATCCTGAAAAATAACGTGCAGGTAGTTATCACAGATATTGAGATGCCTGTAATGGACGGACATCGTCTTACTTATTTGTTGAAAAATGATGATAAGACCAAGCATCTCCCGGTTGTTATTTTCTCTTCCTTAGTCAACGAGGAAATGATGCGTAAAGGAGAGGCACTTGGTGCAGATGCACAGTTGTCTAAGCCTGAAATTGGAAATTTAGTACAGATTATAGATGGATTGGTAGGCAGAAAATAAAATTAATTAAAAAGGGAGCCGGAAATATCCGGCTTCTTTTTATATAGAGGTGACGAGAGTATATGAATGCAGAAATAAGGGAGCTGCTCTTGAATGCGCAGCTGGTACTTGTGGGAATCGGAGAGGAATTCTACAGCTTCAAAGCCTTGCGGGAGGATGCCGGGTATAGTGATGTGGCAGAGCTTTTGGAGGTAGAGGATAAGGCATGGCTTATTCCTCTTTGGAATTATTATTATGTGAGGGAGAAGATGCCGTCGGTGGGGAGAGCACTTTCTGAACTGGCGGAGCTTTTGAAGAATAAAAATTATTATGTAGTGTCTGTTTGTGCCAATGGTATGGCCCAAAAGGCCGGATTTAAGGAGGGGCGCATGGTTTCTCCCTGCGGAAGTGCGTTTAAACTACAGTGTCCAAATCGTTGTGAAGGTGCAATTTTAGAGCTTTCAGAGGAAGAGGCATTGGATGTATGTGCCAAAATGGTGAAAAAAGAAGTGAAAAGCATATCGTTGCGTAAATGTCCGGTGTGTGGACAGGAGATGTGTCTGAACAATGTCTATACGGAAAAATATGATGAAAGCGGTTATTTACCGGACTGGAATGTGTATACTAAATGGTTGCAGGGAACTCTTAATCGGGAGCTGTGCATATTAGAGCTGGGGGTAAACCTAACATATCCTTCAGTAATTCGTTTTCCTTTTGAAAAGATTGGATTTTATAATCAGAAAGCATCTTTCGTGCGTGTAAATGAAACGCTTTATCAATTGGCAGAGGATTTAAAAGACAAAGGAGTTAGTATTCCGAAGAATTCTATTGACTGGCTACTTGAAGAGGATTTATAGTAAATAGTAATAAGACGTGTGTGCTTCTTTATGCACTAAGGAGGAAGATATGAGCGCAAATGAAGATTTTTTAGACGATCTTTTAAAATCTGTTACCGCTGATTCAGCAGAAGGGACAGATAGTGGAAATAGTTTGGACATGGATTCTCTTTTGTCAGATATTGATTCATTAGATTTGGAAAGCCTGGATTTAGAAGCTTTAGATATTGATACGTTGGGAGAGCTTCCTGACATTGGTTCGGCGTTACCTTCCTCAGAGCCTGCAGACAGCTCAAACCTGGAAGAGGCATTGACTATGACGCAGGAGGAGATTGAGCAGCTTCTCAGGGAAACCCAGGAGTCTTCCCGGCAGCCGGACGAAAGTCACTTTGATGTTAATGGTGATGATTTGAGCCAGCTTCTTGGTGGTTTTGAGGGCGAAGCGGGTGAGAGTGCGGATGAAATCTCTTCGCTTTTACAGAAGGCCGACAACAATGAAGTTATCGATGAAGGTATGGCAGAGATGATGCAGCAGGAAGAGCAGTTTGACGATTCGTCAGATTTATTCCTTGCAAGCCTGGATGAGGAGGAACAGCCACAAAAAAAGGGACTTTTTGGAAGAAAGAAAAAGGAGAAGGCACCTAAAGAGAAAAAGGTTAAGGAAAAGAAAGAATCCAAGAAGGCTAAGAAGGCTAAGAAGGCTAAGAAGTCGGAGGAAGAAAGCGTATCGCCGGATACTCAGGAGGAAGAGGTTTTTGTAGAGACGCTGGAAATTGTAGAGGCACCCGCTGGGAAAAAGAAAATAAAGGAGAAGAAAAAGGGCGGGCTGGGAAGCAAGTTCGCGGCACTTTTTGCAGATGCTGAGGAAGATGAGGCCGACGAGATTTTAGCAACTTTGCAGCAGCAGAACGATACTATCCTGATGGAGATGCAGGAGGAGGATAAGAAGGCTGCAAAGGGGAAAAAGGCTTCAAAGAAGGATAAGAAGAAGGGAAAAAAGGAAGATAAGCCTAAGAAGGAGAAAAAACCGAAAAAGGAAAAGAAGCCCAAAAAGGAAAAAATCACCCAGATAGCTTCTGCGGAGAAAGAACCAAAGCAGTATTTTCCTATGAAGAAGGCAATGACCATTGTCTTTGTATGTGTAATGCTTTTGGCGGCATTTTTGGTACTAAACGGAGTCCTCGCTCCCCATTCCACCGATATTTTGGCAGCACAGGCCTATGAGGACGAGCGATA
>CAZOSU010000321.1:0-3319 GCA_964582515.1 uncultured Acetatifactor sp.
GAAGTCCTGCGCCGGGAAGGTCGAATTCCTTGCTGATATCCTTAGCACTTTCAATAACCCAGAGAGCAAACGGCTCACCGGTAACCATGATTCTGTCCTCATAGCCAAGTGCTTCCCACTCCTCATTAATGGTATCTCTTGGATAACCGGTAACAATACGGTCTACCAAGGTAGAGGTGAAGATACAAGCCTCATCCACCCAGCTCTTGAACTCATCAGAAAGTCCCCAAAGCTCGATAAGCTGCATTACGCACTTCTTCAGCATAATACCGTTATCATCGATAAGCTCTACAGGAAGCATTACAAGTCCCTTCTCCATATCACCATTAAAGGTCTCAAATCTGTGATATAAGAACTTGGTAAGCTTTCCCGGGAAAGTCTTAGGAGGATTTAATTCAAATTTATCGGTGTCATCAAATACAATACCTGCCTCTGTGGTATTGGAAACAACAAAACGAAGCGTATCAATCTCTGCAAGCGCCATGTACTTCTCATACTCATTAATAGCGTCTACCGCATCTGCCACGCTGGTAATCTGTCTATTTAAAACCTTTGCTTCGCCATCTACGATACCTCTCAAGGATACGGTATACTGACAATCCTGCGCATGGAACATATCCAGGTTACCGAACTCAATAGGCTTGATTAATACAATATCACCATCGAACTTACCCTGCTCATTTGCAATGTCAATCATGTAGTCAACGAATGCACGAAGGAAATTCCCTTCTCCAAACTGTACTACCTTAATAGGTCTTTCCTTCTTACCGGTTATCGTCTTGTTTAAAACTTCCATACTACCTCCATCGGCTGATTTTCAGCCATTCTTTCTTATCAATGTTGTTGAAAAAGGAGTACAATCACAAAATTTATGAAAGTACTTACATACTTAATTTTACTTCCAAAATTCTCATTAGTCAACATATTTTAAAATATAGCTTGAAAAAATTTGCCCAGTTCGATATAATTCATTTGTGGCATTTTATGAAACTGCTTACATCGTTATTTTCATAACATACCATAGGAAAAATAAGGGGTTGAAGAACATCAGCATGACTATTTATGACATTTCTGAGAAAGCGGGAGTATCCATCGCTACTGTTTCCCGAGTCTTAAACGGAAGCAGCAACGTTAGCGAAAAGACAAAAAAGAAGGTTCTTGATGTCATTAATCAGTATGAATACACTCCCAATGCATTTGCAAGAGGGTTGGGCCTGAATACCATGAAAACCATCGGTATCCTGTGTCCGGATTCTTCGGATCTGTATTTGGCAAAAGCAATTTATTACATAGAGAGAAAGCTTCGCGCCAACGGCTATGACAGCATCCTCTGTTGCAGCGGATATGATTTGGAAACGAAGAAAAGCAGTTTAAACTTATTGATTACCAAGAAGGTAGATGGTATCATTTTAGTAGGCTCCAGCTACATTTACGAAAAGGAGACGGAGAACAAATATATTTGCGATGCCGCACTGCAGGTACCGGTGATGCTTTTAAATGCAGCACTGGATGCCCCCAATGTTTACAGCATTGTTTCTGATGATTTTACCTCCATGTATGAGGCCACTCTTCAGATGATTAATTCCGGCGTAAAGGATCCGTTATATTTTTATAACTCCACCTCATATAGCGGAAAGAAGAAGCTGGCCGGTTATCGTGCCGCAATGGAGAGCAAAAAGCTCCTTAAAAGCGGTAATATGATGCAGCTCTACCAGGGCTCCCACGAGGATGTACCGGCTATGGCAGAGCATCTGTCAAAGCTGGCTGCCAAAGGTGTCACCTTCCGCGGTGTCATCGCCAGTGACGATACCATGGCGCTGGGCGCCGTTAAATATGCCAGAGAGAACAATCTGCGCATTCCGGAGGATTTATCCATCATCGGTTACAACAATTCCATGCTGGCGGAATGCTGCGACCCCGGGCTTTCTTCCATTGACAATAAGCTGGAGACCTTGTGCCAGCACCTGATTACCACCCTCATGGGTATTTTAAACGGTACCGAGATGCCAAAGCAGACTCTGTTTTCCGGAGAGCTGGTTAAGCGTGGAACCACCATTAACTAAGTAACTTATTGAACAAGAATATAAAAACGGAGGTTTTATTATGAAAGCATTTATGGACAAGGATTTCCTTCTGGAAACCGAAACAGCAAAAGAGCTTTACCACAATTATGCAGAGGTAACTCCCATTCTTGACTACCACTGCCACATCAATCCAAGGGAAATTGCTGAGGATAGAAAGTTTGACAACATCACCCAGGTCTGGCTTGGTGGTGACCATTATAAATGGCGTTTTATGCGTTCTAACGGCGTGGATGAAAAGTACATCACCGGTGACGCATCTGACTATGAAAAGTTCTGCAAGTGGGCAGAGTGCCTTGGAAAGGCTATCGGCAACCCCCTCTTCCACTGGAGCCACTTAGAGCTTCAGAGATACTTCGGCTACACCGGTGTTCTGAATAAGAAGACTGCGGATGAGGTTTGGAACCTTTGTAATGCAAAGCTTCAGCAGCCGGATATGACCGTTCGTAGCTTAATCAAGCAGAGCAACGTTACCTTAATCTGTACCACCGACGACCCTATCGATTCTTTAGAGTGGCACAAGAAAATCGCTGAGGATGACAGCTTCGATGTAAAGGTATTACCTGCATGGAGACCTGACAAAGCCATGAACATTGAAAAGCCTGAATACTTAGATTATCTTGATAAGCTGGCTGCGGTAAGTGGCATGACCGAAATCGTTACCTTTGCACAGTTAAAGGACGCATTAAGAAACAGAATGGAGTTCTTTGCTTCCATGGGCTGTAACGTATCCGACCACGCTTTAGAGTATGTAATGTACGCTCCTGCTTCCGATGATGAAATTGAGGAAATCTTCTTAAAGAGATTAAACCATATGACCATCACCAAGGAAGAGGAGTTAAAGTTCAAGACTGCGTTCATGTTATTTGTAGGCAGAGAATACAACAAGCTCGACTGGGCTATGCAGCTCCACTACGGCTGTAAGAGAGACAACAACACCCTGATGTATGAGAAGCTTGGTCCTGACACCGGATATGACTGTATCAACAACTACGCTCCTTCTTCACAGATGGCAGATTTCTTAAACAACTTAATTACCACTGATGAGCTTCCCAGAACCATTATCTACAGCTTAAATCCGAACGACAATCAGGCAATCGGCACCATCCTGGGATGCTTCCAGGATTCTACCGCATGTGCAAAGATTCAGCAGGGTAGCGCATGGTGGTTCAACGATCACAAGACCGGAATGCAGGATCAGATGATTTCCCTTGCAAACCTTGGTAACCTTTCCGGTT
>CAZOSU010000322.1:0-3318 GCA_964582515.1 uncultured Acetatifactor sp.
CCGTCAACTTCTACATAGCCGGGATAGTGGTCCGTCAAACGAGACTTGAACTCTTCATTCCAGCAGTAAATATTTAATACCTTGCCGTCAGAAGAAATGGATGTAGATGCGCTGCTGCTTGAGCCACCACATGCGGAAAGCATGGACGCTGCTAATGCGGTTGTCAATAAAACACTTAATACTCTCTTTTTCATTTTTTTCCCTCCCAAGAAATGTTTTATTTGGTTTCCGTAAGTCACACGATTCACTTAATCGTTTACTTGCCTTTACTATATAGCAACTTGATGTAAAATGCAAGTATTTTTTTCTAAAAAGTGGTAATTTTGTACAAACTAAACCATTTTAATCTTGACTAAACTAAATTATTTAGCTTAAAAACAGTCTTTTTTACTCATTTTTAGGTCTATAGTACTATTCTCAACTTAAACTTTTTCGTAAATTTTATGTAAAATAAACAACAGCAAAAATTCCCATAATAAAAGCAGCCCTCCGGCTGCCTTTATCTCCAACATATTATTTCATTTTTCTTACTGTCTCCCCCGGATAAACCTCTCCCCGGATGACCACCTGTTCGATGATGGTAGTCTTAGGTCTTTCTATTAAGGATATAAGCTTCTCCCCCGCCCGGGTACCAATCATCCCCGTATCCTGACGTAAGGTAGTCAGCTGGGGACGAATGTGACGTCCGATACGGATACCGTCGTAGCCCACCACGGAAATATCCTCAGGAATCCGAAGCCCCCGGTCATTAATTTCATTAATCCCTCCATAGCAGGCAAAATCATCAGGATAGAAAATGCAGGTGGGAGGATTCTTCAAGTCCAGAAGCTCCTTCGTCCTCTCTGCCGCCTCCCGGCTGTTACGATATGCAGCCTCTTTAATATACTCATCCGGAACCTCCAGCCCCAACCGCTCTGCATTGTAGTAAAAGGAGGACAGTCTCTCTCTGGTAACGGAAGAATCAGCACCGTGAATATATGCAATTCTGCGATGCCCCATGGAATACACATGCTCCAGCAAATCCCGCATTCCGCCCACATTATCGGACATAATGCTGATACGGTTATTAAACATATGGTCAATGGTCACCACCGGAATATCACTCTGCACCAGCTCCACTACCTGCGGGTCAAAAAAATCCACGCAGGCAATCACCACTCCGTCAAAGCCACGATACCGACAATGCTCCAAATAGGACATGTGCCCCTGCCCCTTATTATTTAAGAAGGTAATATCATACCCCCTCTCCTCCACCGTGCGCTTAAAATAATCCAGCACATGGGAAAAATAGTCATGGGTAAGTCCACTTTGAGCCTCGTCCACAAAAAGCACACCAATATTATTGGTATGGTTCGTCTTGAGTGCCCTGGCCATGGAATTGGGA
Organism: uncultured Acetatifactor sp.; assembly: GCA_964582515.1. Lineage (GTDB taxonomy): Bacteria > Bacillota > Clostridia > Lachnospirales > Lachnospiraceae > Acetatifactor. The sequence goes on from CAZOSU010000322.1 coordinate 1,385, forward strand.
AAATATCCGATTTCCTTCGCCACCTCACGAATTCTGGCCTTGGTATCTTCTCCGATATCACTATGATTATTCAATGCCTTGCTGACTGTCGCTACACTCACTCCGCAACGAGCAGCGATATCCTTCATTGATGCCATACAAAAACCCCTTCTTTCGAAGCTAAAAAACTCTTAAACGTTTTCGCAATTTGACTATATCACACATATTCGCCATTTTGCAACGGTTTTAAGCTCATATTTTAGGATTTTTAGTATTTTTCAACAATATCCCCACTAATAATTACAGTAAAAAACACAAAAACATGGGGATTGCATTCCACCCTCAACTTCTGTATAATGCACTTATAACATTTTTACTTAATCGTTTAATCAAAAGTCAAAGGAGAGATATTATGAAATTTGGTTATTTTGATGACGTCAATCAGGAATACGTCATTACCACTCCGAAAACTCCGCTTCCATGGATTAACTATCTTGGCTGCAATGAGTTTTTTAGTTTGATTTCCAACACCTGCGGTGGCTACACCTTCTATAAGGATGCAAAGCTCCTTCGCCTTACCCGCTATCGTTACAACAATGTACCGATGGATATGGGTGGAAAGTATCTGTATATCAAGGACGGGGACAGTGTATGGAACCCGGGCTGGCAGCCGGTGAAGGCAGACCTTGATTCCTATGAGTGCCGTCACGGTATCGGCTACAGCCGCTTTACTTCTTCTAAGGACAAGGTGAAGGCAGAGGTTCTTTCCTTTGTACCTATGAATGATAATTGTGAGGTTTCCAAATTCACCCTTTCCAATACCTCTGACAGCGTAAAGGAATTAAAGGTATTCTCTTATGTAGAGTGGTGTTTATGGAACGCTGATGATGATATGAAGAACTTCCAGAGACTCCTTAGCTGCGGCGAGGTAGAGGTGGAAGGCTCTACTATTTATCATAAGACCGAGTATAGAGAGCGTCGTAATCACTACGCAATTTACTCCGTAAATGCTCCGATTGCAGGCTTTGACACCATCCGTGATGATTTCCTTGGTGCCTACAGAGGCGCAGACAACCCGGAGGTTGTGGAAAACGGTCAGTGCAAGAACACCATGGCAAGCGGCTGGTCTCCCATTGCATGCCAGCAGTTAAATATCACCTTACAGCCGGGCGAGTCCAAGACCTTCGTATTTGTCCTTGGTTACTTAGAGCTTCCTCAGGAAGAAAAGTGGGAATCACATAATGTTATCAATAAAAAGCCTGCTCATGAGATGCTTGCTCGTTACGCTACCGCTGCTGACGTAGACAAGGCACTGGATGAGCTTAAAGACTACTGGAAGGGTCTCCTTTCCAAGTATCATGTAGAATCCTCCGATGATAAGGTGGACAGAATGGTCAATATCTGGAACCAGTACCAGTGTATGGTCACCTTCAATATGTCCCGTTCTGCTTCCTACTACGAGTCCGGTATCGGCCGTGGTATGGGCTTTAGAGACAGCTGTCAGGATTTACTTGGCTTCGTTCACTTAATCCCGGACCGTGCAAGAGAGCGTATTATCGATATCGCTTCCACCCAGTTCGAGGACGGTAGTGCTTATCATCAGTATCAGCCACTTACCAAGAAGGGTAATGCAGATATCGGCGGCGGCTTCAACGATGACCCGCTTTGGTTAATTGCAGGTACCAGCGCATACGTACGTGAGACCGGCGATACCTCTATCTTAACGGAAATGGTTCCTTACGATAACGATTGGTCCAAGGCTACCACCTTGATGGGACACTTAAAGCGCTCCTTTGACTTTACCGTTACCCACAAGGGTCCTCATAAATTACCATTAATCGGACGTGCAGACTGGAATGACTGTCTGAACTTAAACTGCTTCTCGGAGCATCCGGGTGAATCCTTCCAGACCTTTGGTCCAAGTGAAGGTCCGGTAGCAGAATCCGTATTCATTG
>CAZOSU010000323.1:0-3307 GCA_964582515.1 uncultured Acetatifactor sp.
CGACAAGCAAAATTTAACTCCAGCATGGCTCATTGCAACGCGCAAACTTTCAGTTTGTAGGAGCGATAAATCCCAATTTATGATGCCCATAACAATAGAAAAGCTTGTAATTGCAGACAAAAGAGGAAATGTTATGAATGCTAAAGGTATATTCCACGAAATATTTTACATAGGCTTCAAGGATGCTGTAAAGACCAGTCTGGGGATTTTCAAGGGGATGCTTTCGGTGTGGATGTATCGGTTTGTGAAGGGATTAAAGAAAAAAGAAAGGTAAAGAAATCGTATGCATTTTTATTATACAAGGCACGGACAGACCGTGTGGAATGTGGAAAATAAAATCTGTGGAGCCACGGACTCTCCGCTGACTGACAAGGGAAGAGCACAGGCCAAAGAGCTGGGAGAGAAAATATTGGCGGAAGGGTACAAAATAGATGAAATTCTCTATTCACCCTTAAGCCGGGCAAAGGATACGGCCCTTATTGTATCGGAAATCACCGGGATTCCTGCCCGGGCAGAGCAGCGTCTTACCGAGCAGAACTTCGGTAAGTGGGAGGGAACACCCAGAAATGGTGCAGATTTTCAGGCTGATAAGCAGAATTTTGTCACAAGCTTTGAAGGCGGAGAATCCATGCTGCGGTTGGCGCAAAGAATTTATAATCTGATTGATGATATCAAAGCACAGGATAAGATTTATTTACTGGTGGCTCATAATGGTATCTCCAGAGTCGTGGAGTCATATTTTCATGATATGACCAATGCGGAATATGCGGCTTTTGGGATAAGGAATTGTGAGATTAAAAAATATGCATTTTAAAAGACGAACCGGCATACTCTGTAACATAGGGTATGCCGGTTAATATTTGGCAAAGAAACCCTGAGAACCTTGACTTTGCAAATTCAGGTTGCTAGAATGCAAAGCTGTTGGAAGGAAATAAATGACAGAAACCCGTTGACTAAATTTCATGTGCGCAGGTCCCCGTTTTTGCCTATTTATGTAGAAAACGGAAAGGAAGTCAAAGATGATAGCACAAATTACAGCGGTCATTATCTTTTTGATAATGTTCGGATTCATTATTACGGAAAAAATTGAGCGTCATTATGCCACACTGGGATGCGGCGCTGCAACTTTATTGCTGGTATTTGGTTTATGCATGCGGGATTTGGAGGCAGCTTTAGAAACACTGAATATTGCACCGATTTTTTCCTTGCATTTCTGGTATGAGACAGGTACGGCAGTGGAGAATTCCAGTGGGATAAACTGGGCAACCATCATTTTTATCGCGGGAATGATGGTAATGGTAGAGGGTATGGCGAAGGCCGGATTCTTCCAGTGGCTTTGCATGACCATTGCAAAGCTGGTGCGTTTTAAAACCATCCCCATTTTTATCACTTTTATGATTATGTCTGCGGTGCTTGCCATGTTTATTGACAGTATCACAGTAATTTTATTCTTGGCAGCAGTCACGGTGGAGTTGGCGCAGCTATTGAAATTCAATCCGGTTCCCATGATTCTGGCAGAGATTTTTTGTGCGAATCTGGGAGGCTCAGCTACCATGTGTGGGGATCCGCCAAACATCATTATCGGTACCTCTTTAGGCTACAGCTTTGGAGATTTTCTGGGCAATACCGGTGTAATTGCTGGAATTTCTCTTGTGGTTGTTGTAATATATTTTTATCTGGTATTCAGAAAGGAGCTGGTATCGGATACAAATGTGGACATAAAGGATACTTCAAAATATGCCTATAAGATTGCAGATAAGAAGGGCTTTGCAGCCAGTTGTATTATTTTTGCGCTGGCGGTTGTACTTCTTATTACACATGCTCAGACCGGTCTTACAGTAGCTACCATCGGATTATTTATTACTGTGCTTACTCTGATTGGGGCAGGAAAGGATGCACTAGAGCTCCTTAAGAAGGTGGATTACAAGACACTTTTGTTCTTTATCGGTCTTTTTGTCGTGGTGGGAGGCTTAGAGCAGACCGGTATATTGGAAATCATTGCTGAATTTATCGGTAAAATCAGTGGTGGTAATATGTATCTTATGATAGCCATTATCGTATGGATTTCCGGTGTTGCCAGTGCGTTTATTGACAATATTCCTTTTGCGGCAACCATGATTCCCATTATAAAGAATCTTTCCGTGGCAGAAAGCATCAGCCTTCCCATTTTGGCATGGGCTCTTGTTATGGGAACGGATATCGGAGGCAGTGCCACACCTATTGGTGCATCTGCCAATGTAGTAGGTACCTCCGTGGCGGCTAAAGAGGGATACCCTATCAGTTGGGCGAAGTATTGTAAAGCTATGGTTCCGGCTACCATAATCGTACTGGTTATTTCCATGATATGTATCTGGTGCAGATATCTATAGGAGGTGCGTGGTAATGGCAGAAAAACAGTTTATTATTTCCATAGGAAGAGAGTTTGGAAGTGCCGGTCATGAAATTGCGGAAGAGCTTTCTAAAAGATTTCAGATTCCCTTGTATGATTATCATTTGATGCGTGAGATTGCGGATGAGAAAAATGTACATGTGGGAAATTTGGAGCCCTACGATGAAATACCTAAGAAGGGGTTTGGTTCCAGAACTGTGAGAGGATACAGTAATTCTCCCCAGGAGAATATTGCCTATATGCAGTTTGAGTTTTTGAGAAAAAGGGCTGCAGAAGGGAAATCCTTTGTGGTAGTAGGACGATGTGCCGAGGAAGCATTAAAGGAATTCTCCGGACTGATTACCATCTTTGTTCTGGGAGACATGGATAAAAAGGTTGCGCGCATCTGTAAGCTCCATGGAATAGATGAAAAGCAGGCGAGAAGTTTGATTAAGGAGCAGGATAAAAAGCGTAAGAATTATCACAATTACTTCTGTGAAGGAAAGTGGGGAGATTCCAGAAACTATGAATTCTCCATTAACAGCAGTAAGCTTGGCGTACCTGTGACCACAGATATAATAGAAGATTACATAAATAAAAGAATAGAGAGTATGTAAAACTTACAGCCCCGACGATTAGATTCATCGGGGCTGTTTCTTTGTACATATTTATTTCTTAATATTTGCTCTCTTACGCATAGTAGGGTCTAAAATCTTCTTACGGATTCTAAGGCAGGTAGGGGTTACCTCAAGGAGCTCATCGGTATCGATGAATTCCAGAGCCTGCTCTAAGCTTAGGATTCTGGGCGGGGTGAGACGAAGTGCTTCATCCGCACTGGAGGAACGGGTGTTGGTCAGCTGCTTTTTCTTGCAGACATTGATTTCGATGTCCTCAAGACGGGAGCTCTGTCCAACAACCATGCCGGAGTATACCTTTTCA
>CAZOSU010000324.1:0-3292 GCA_964582515.1 uncultured Acetatifactor sp.
ATCCTTGATGAAGATGGCGGAATAGACATTTTCTCCAATGTATAAAAGGGCTACCAGAATGAATGTCAGAGGAATGGTACCTTCCTTAAAGCTGGTGAAGGAGGACAACAGGATGAATGCGAAAAGTACACCGCTGGCGCCGAGGACTGCTACTCTTGGGAAGAAAATGAAGTTGGCAAGGCCGGTAATCAATGCTGCAGTGATGATGATGCAAATCATGTCTACGGTACCGTACTTCTCTTCCAAAAGAGGTCCTACCACCAGAATCATCATAAAGTTTCCGATGAAATGGGAAAAATTAGCGTGCCCAAAAGCGTGACCGATAAAACGAAAATAGGTCAGCGGGTCTGTAAGAGAGGAACGGTAAACACTAAAGAACAGACGGTTGGTGGCTCCGTTTGTGATAGTATTTAAAATAAGCGTGAACAGACAAATAATGGTAAAGGTCAAAATGGCAGGCGAGTTAAAGGTGATTCGTTTGGTTAAATTTGAAACTTTCATAATGTGGCTCCTTCGTATGATGTGTACCTAAACAGTATAACAAATTTAGGAAGAAATAAACATAGTAAAATGATTGCATGGCTTCTTGCTTATGGTATATAATCATGTAGAGGATTATGCAAAGGATAATCCCGGAAAGAAGTTGTCATGAATTATATTGTGTTGGATTTGGAGTGGAATCAGTCAAATACCGGTTTAGAGCCTGCGGCCAGCAAGCTCCCATTTGAGATTATTGAGATTGGTGCCATAAAACTGAATAGTGAATTGACCATGATCAGTGAGTTCTCCGAGCTGGTAAAACCGCAGGTGTATCATGAACTTCACCATATCACCAGCAAGATTATCCATATGAAAATGGAGGAGCTGATGCGTGGAGACCCATTTCCCAAGGTGCTGAAAAGGTTCCTTAGCTGGTGCGGAAGCGGGGAGAATATGTTTTGTATCTGGGGCACGCAGGATTTGACGGAGCTTCAGAAAAATATAAAGTTTCACAGACAGAAGCCTCTCAGTGATGGTCCTATCAAGTATCTGGATGTACAGAAGCTGTATAGTCTGGCCTATGGGGATGGAAAGAGCAGAAAGTCCTTAGAGACTGCAGTGGATGAGCTGCACATTTTAAAGGATATTCCATTTCATCGTGCGTTCAGCGATGCCTATTACACTGCGAAGGTGATGGAAGCTTTAAAGGATAAGGATATTTTTCATATGGTGTCTTATGATACCTACCAGCCACCTAAGTGCCGGGAGGATGAGATAAAGGTTCAGTTTGATACCTATTTTAAGTATATTTCCAGAGAATTTTCCGGTAAATCCGAAGCATTTCTGGATAAAGAGGTGGTATCCAGCAAGTGTTATCTTTGCCACAAAAATCTTAGGAAAAAGATACGCTGGTTTACGCCGAACGGGCGGAATTATTACTGCGTAGCTTATTGTGATAAGCATGGGTATCTGAAAGGAAAAATCCGTGTGCGCAAGACCGATGAGGGCAAGATTTATGTGGTGAAAACCACCAAGTTCGTGGACAAAGCGCAGGTGGATGCCATTGTGGAGAAGAAGGAACGGGCGGCTCAGATGCGCCAGATGAAGAAAAAGAAAATCAAAAGATAAAGAAAACGTTTGGGTATTTCTACGAAAGAGAAGTGCTTAAACGTTTTTTGTGCTTTGTAGACAAATTTTCCCAAAAAGAATTGTGAGTTATCTCTATTGTCACAAGGAAAGGACATATGCTAGTATTTAGACAAGCGGTTGCGCAAAATTGAAATGGTGCGCATGAAGGAGGATGCATGATGGAGCATATGACCAAACGTAATATGACCATACATGACGTAGCAAGAGAGTTGGGAGTATCACCAAGTACCGTATCCAGAGCGATTTCCGGGAAGGGACGTATTGGAACAAGCACCCGGGAGAAAATTCTTTCTTTTATTCAGGAGAATGATTATCATCCCAGTGCGGCGGCCCAGAGTCTTGCGCAGTCAAAAACTAATAATATTGCTTTAGTGCTTCCGGAAATTAAGACCTTGGCGGAGATGCCCTTTTTCCAGACCTGTATGTATGCGGTGGGAGAGATGGCACAGCTGAACAATTATGACATGATTGTTGTAAATGGTAATGGAACGGACACAACCAGTTTAGAGAGACTGATTATGAATAAGAAGGTGGATGGGGTGATTCTTTCCAGAACCTATCGCAAGGATGTATATTCCAAGCTTCTGGCAGAGAAGGGCATTCCGTTTGTGACCATCGGACAGTTGGAGAATGGGCAGGGAATTCAGATTGATCATGACCACAGGGAGGCTTGTAAGGAGTTAACAAGTATACTGCTGGCAAAAGGGAATTCCAGGATTGCTTATCTGGGTGCCAGTATGGAGCATATGGTAAACCGCATTCGATATGAGGGCTATGAGGCGGCAATAAAGGCGGCAAAGGGAGAAGTGGATCAGAGTCTGATATACCGGAACCTGGATACCAGAAAGCAGATAGAGCTGGCTGTGGAGACTATTCTCTCCAGAGATACGGTGGATTGTATTCTTTGTCAGGATGACGTGATTTGTGATGTGGTAGTACATAAGCTGGCGGAGAAGAAAATTAAGGTGCCGGGCAAAATGCATGTGGCGTCCTGCCATTACAGCAGGCTATTGGAGAATTATCCGGTAGGAATTACTTCCCTAAAATTCAATGTGGAGGATTTGGGAAAGAATGCCTGTAAGATGCTGCTGAATATGATTGATGGCAGTGCCGTTCCGTCCAGAATGTTACTAGATTATGAGGTACGCTTAAAGGAATCCACAAAATAAGGGAAAATGTGGAAACGCTTGCGCGCGGAAAATGTTTTCCGAAAACGACAGGAAGAAAACGTTTTAGTTAAAATGTACAAAAACGGTACTTTTGTATCGTGAAAAACCTACATTGACAACAGAGTAATGGATTGATATTATAGTTGCAAGACAACCGATTGCGCAAATGCGCAAGCTCAGGTTTCTGTAAATAAACAGTTTAAAATGGTACATATCGTACCCATTTAAGGAGGAAAAAACTATGAAAAGAAAGTTATTAGCTACTTTGTTAGCAGTGACCACACTTGTATCTATGACCGCTTGTGGCGGAAGTGACACTACGACAGATTCTTCTACAGATTCTTCTACAGATTCTAAGGTAGAGACTTCTACTGACAATTCCGGTTCCGCAGCTTCCGCTGAGAAGCAGGATGTTGCATTAAGAATGTGGGGTGCTGAAGAAGATCAGGCAATGTTACAGGGTATGATTGATACCTTCGTTGCTGAGTACGCAG
>CAZOSU010000325.1:0-3285 GCA_964582515.1 uncultured Acetatifactor sp.
AGGAAAAATCCATAGACCAGAGTGAAGCCAAATTCACATGGGGCATTAAAAACGGTAAGCGTCTGGCAGAGAAATTACCTGCTTTTCATCATGTTGCGGATTATTCCCTGGCAGAAGGTATGGCTGTATTCGTACCGATTTATCGCATTTTGAAAAAGATTCCTGCGGTGGCCAATATTTCTAATAAGATTGTAATTCTGAGAAAATAGAAAGCTGCTCGTTTGTAGAAAGTGTGGTATGAATAACAGATTGTTTATTTACATATGGTTCCAAAGGAAAGGTGGACCTTACCGCATTAAACAATTATGACAAGGAAGAGATTAAAAAGGAATGCCGCAGAGGAGTCTGCGGCATTTGTTGTAGGGAAAAAGTTTTTGCCAGTGTTCGTTGGAAATGGATGCGTGTTGTGGTATTCTAAGTGAGGTGGAGCATGCAGGTTGAATGAATTTTAACCCAGTATATGTAATGTGGGTATTGTGTAAGCACAAGGAATGCGATACATATGAAGTTCCGGGTGGACACCGCGAAGCAGGAGAAGATATTTTTGAGACTGCCAAAAGGGAACTTCAAGAAGAAACAGGTGCTGTTAAATTTGATATTAAGCCATTGTGTGTGTATTCTGTCACAGGCAGGACAAGTGTGAATGAAACCGGTGAAGAATCCTTTGGAGTGTTATGCTCTGCGGAAATAATGGAATTTTCAGGCAAGCTGGAAAGTGAGATAGAGAAGGTCGAGCTTATGGAGGAACTGCCGGAAAATTGGACTTATCCACTGATACAACCAAAGCTGATTGAAATCAGATAAAGGGGAAAGGATAAAGCTATGATATTACATACTGGTATGCGGACGGATATCCCAGCCTTTTATACCCAGTGGTTTGTGAACCGATTGAAAGAAGGTTGTGTGATGGTTCGAAATCCATACAACCCGGTGCAGGTGACAAAATATAATATCTCTCCGGATGTGGTGGATGTGATTTCTTTTTGTACCAAGAATCCGGCACCATTTCTGCCTTATATGGATTTATTAAAGGAGTATGGACAATATTGGTTTGTTACAATTACCCCATATGGCAAGGAGATAGAGCCCAAGGTGCCGGAAAAAGAAATTGTCATGGAGTCGTTCAAGGAACTATCGGAAATAGTAGGGATTAATTCTATCGGATGGCGATATGATCCCATATTTATCTCCAAGGAATATTCGGTGGAGAGACATATGGACGATTTTGAGAATATGGCAAAAGCTTTGTCCGGTTATACCAATACCTGCGTCATTAGTTTCATTGATTTATATAAAAAGGTATTGCGGAATTTTCCGGAGGTTAAGGAAGTAAAAAAAGACCAGCGAATAGATCTTGCCAAAGAGTTTGTTCGTATTGGCAATAAATATGATATTTTAATTAAGGCCTGTGCAGAAGGTACGGAGCTAGAGCCCTTTGGAGTGGATTGTAGTGGATGTATGACAGTACCTATATTTGAAAAGGCAATAGATTGTTCATTAATAGTTCCCAAGGTAAAGGGGGCAAGAGCCGAATGTGGTTGCTTATTAGGATGTGATATTGGAGCATACAATACCTGTGGTCATTTGTGCAGATATTGTTATGCAAATTATGATACTAAAACGGTGATGGACAATATGAGAAGGCATAATCCCAAATCTCAGTTATTGCTTGGTGAGTTGTCCGGAGCCGAGGTGATTCATGAGGCAAAGCAGGAAAGCTGGAAGGATATGCAATTAAAGCTAAGGTTATAGTAGTGGGGAGTACAGGTAGTACGAGAAGAGGATAAAGAGTACAAAAGCCTTGCAAGCATCGTCTTGCAGGGCTGAATGCTCTGGTATCCTTTGTAAAGTGGGCACCAAAATGCGCTATAGATATTCTTAAAAGTATATCTTGTTTTTTTCATAGAATCCCAAGTGTCTGAATAGAATAGTAAGGTATACAGTTTGATTCGGGAGGGAATTATGTCAAAGACAAATAAGAGACTTATATTTTGTATTGTACTACTTCTTGCCTTATGTCTGTGGGGTGTTTTTCGATTTCTGCTTAACCGTGGCCACTACTTTAATATTTATATTTTTCCGCCAAGTACCCAGAGGTATGTGGAGATAGCGCTGGAATATATGGATAATGGTATCTATGCAGAAGGGGATGCATGGAAGGCTAAGAAGGCTGATATTATGAAGCGGGCAAAGGAATTGGATGACTACGCAGACACACATGCTTTGTTGAGTGAGGCATTAACGGTTGCCGGAGGAAAGCATTCCACGCTTCTTACGGGAAATGATGGGGGCGAGCTGGTATCGGGGCAGGATAATCCCAGGGTGAACATAGATGCAGATGGAATTTTGTACGTGAAATTACCGGGCTTTGTAGGAACAAACGGAGCCCAGAAGTACGCGGATACAGTTATAGACTTTGTGGAAGAAAATGAGGATGAGATAAGGGGTGTCATTATTGACTTACAGGATAATACCGGTGGTAATCTGGGACCCATGCTGGCGGCGGTATCTCCCTTTCTTCCGGAGGGAGAATTATTGTCATTTCGCATAAAAGATAAGATGCAACCGGTGAAGCTTTCCGACGGCTCAGTAACCGGAGGTGGCAGTAATATGACAGTGGATGAGGAACAAATAGTAAATGTTCCGGTGGCAATATTGCAAAATGAATGGACAGCCAGCTCGGGGGAGGCTACGCTACTTGCTTTTCGAGGACTGAAATATGCCAAAACCTTCGGAAAAGCATCCGCTGGGTATTGTAGTTGCAATACGGTTTATTATCTGTATGATGGTACCACGATGCAGCTGACAATAGGAAGCAATGTGGCAAGGACCGGAGAGGAATTCTGTGAAGACCCTATTGCACCGGATGTAGAGACGGAGACTCCCTTAGAGGTAGCGGAGAAGTGGATTTTAGAGTCGTTGAATTAACAGAGCAGGTTCTCATAGACAGTTCTGGCCTTCTGTTCTGCCGCAAGGTTTTCGAAAAGGTCTGTGATGGTATCCCCCTTTGACCGAAATTCCAGAGAGCAGCTGGTAAATCATAGCGCATACTGACATTATATTTTTCTCGAAAAGAAAGAACTTTAATAGGGCAGATGTTGGAAATGGAAAGTCTGACGATTGCAAAGGAATTGGTTGAGCAGATGGGAGGAAGTGTGAAAGCAGACCTAGAGGGGCGGCTGCTACGCATTTCCATAGGGTTTAAGAAGCTGTAATGACAGTAAGTTAAGAAAAAGGGGCTGTCGGTTAATGTGAAATTTTAACCATTTCAGCTCCCAAAGAAAG
>CAZOSU010000326.1:0-1199 GCA_964582515.1 uncultured Acetatifactor sp.
AGTATGGACGCTGTGTAGACTGCCTTGACCAGTCCTGCATGTGCTGCCAGACCGTTAAGATTGCAGCACCAATCAGAATCTTGTTCTGGGTAGGCAGACGGAAGATGCTTCCGCGCTGGGAACGCATGTTGAAGCTGTGGAAGATTTCAGCCATGGACATAGTTAAGAATGCCATGGTCATACCTTCAGCGCTGTCGGAAATGGACCAGTTGCCGGTCTCCATAAAGTGTCCCACAAAGTAGGAGAGGAGTACAAGGGCGGATACCATAAGTCCCTGATAACCGATGTCGATACCCATACCATCTGCAAAAATACCTGCCTTTGCATCACGGGGCTTACGCTCCATGATATCGGGCTCTGCCTCCTCCATACCAAGGGCAAGTGCCGGGAAACAGTCGGTAACAAGGTTAATCCAAAGAAGATGCACAGGCTTTAAAATAGTAAAGCCAAGGAGTGTGGATACGAAAATACTGATGACCTCACTCATATTAGAGCCGAGAAGGAACTGGATAGCCTTACGGATATTGTCGTAGATACGACGGCCCTCCTCTACAGCACCTACGATGGTAGCAAAGTTATCATCGGTAAGAACCATGTCTGCAACGTTCTTGGTTACATCAGTACCGGTGATACCCATACCTACGCCGATATCAGCGGATTTGATAGAAGGAGCATCGTTTACGCCGTCACCGGTCATGGCGGTTACATAGCCTGCATTACGCCATGCATTGACGATACGGGTCTTGTGCTCGGGCTGAACACGTGCATAAACAGCAATGTCCTGGAATTCCTTTGCGAACTGCTCATCGTCCATTTCGTTTAACATGGTGCCTGTGATGGCCTTCTTATCCTCGGTAAGAATACCAAGCTCTCTGGCGATGGCAATAGCAGTATCAATATGGTCACCGGTAATCATAATGGCGCGGATACCGGCCCTTTTACATTCTACGATAGCGTCCTTTACCTCCGGTCGAACCGGGTCAATCATACCACTTAAGCCGACGAAGCAAAGCTCCTGCTCAAGTACATCTGCATCATATGCAGGCTCTGTGTCCCACATGCGCTGTGCACAGGCAAGGACACGGAGTGCCTTATCAGCCATGGCCTTATTGCCCTTTAAGATTTCCTGACGATATGCATCGGTCATAGGAACGGGCTGGCCGTCTTTTAGATAAGTAGTACATTTATCCAGAATCATA
>CAZOSU010000326.1:1209-3271 GCA_964582515.1 uncultured Acetatifactor sp.
CTGGATGTATTTACCATTTACAAGGTGAACGGTGGACATCATCTTTCTTCCGGAGTCGAAGGGGGCTTCACCGCTACGGGGATATTCATTCTTAAGCTGCGGCTTTGGAAGACCGATACGGCTTGCCCAGTAAACAAGGGCTGCTTCGGTAGGTTCACCGGTTACAGAGCCGTCATCTGCAAGCTCCGCATCACAGCAAAGAGCCATAGCCTTGGCAAGGAGCTGTTCATCCTCGCCGAAGTGGTCAACAACGGTCATCTTATTCTGGGTTAAGGTTCCGGTTTTGTCGGAACAGATAATCTGGGCACAGCCAAGAGTTTCTACAGCGGTTAATCGTCTGATAATCGCATTTCTCTTGGACATATTGGTAACACCGATGGAAAGAACCACGGTTACAACGGCTGCAAGACCTTCCGGAATAGCAGCAACGGCTAAGGATACCGCTACCATGAAGGAGTCGAGGATGGTATCTATGGAGAATCCACCGGAACGGAGAATCTGTACTGCGAAAATAACTACACAGATTCCAAGAACTAACCAGGTTAAAATCTTGGAAAGCTGACTTAACTTAATCTGGAGAGGGGTCTGTCCTTCCTGCGCATTTGCAAGAGCATCCGCGATTTTACCCATCTCAGTATCCATACCGGTAGCAGTGATAACTGCTTTTCCACGACCGTAAACGATTGCAGAGCCCATGTATACCATGTTTTTACGGTCACCAAGAGGTACGTCCTTGGAGGAATCGGTGAGATTGATTATGTCAATAAACTTTGTTACTGGAACGGATTCACCTGTAAGGGCAGCTTCTTCTACCTTCAGGCTGGCATTTTCAATCAGTCGGCCATCGGCGGGAACTGCGTCACCGGCTTCTAAAAGAACAACATCACCTACAACTAAATCTTCACTGTGAACAATGGAAATTTTACCGTCGCGTAATACCTTAGAGGTAGCAGCGGACATTTCCTGCAGAGCCTCGATGGCTTTTTCTGCCTTGCTTTCCTGATATACACCGAGAACTGCATTAATAATAACTACTGCAAGGATGATAATAACATCGGCAAAGCTTTCTCCTTCTACAACGGCAAGCACACCACTGATGGCAGCGGCAGCCAGAAGGATAAGAATCATGGGGTCCATCAGCTGATTAACAAATCTTTTCAGCAATGAGTCCTTTTTCCCTTCTGCCAGTTTGTTTTTTCCGTTTTCTGCCAGACGTTTTTCAGCCTCCTGAGAGGAAATACCATCCGCAGAACTCTGGGTTTCGGTCAAGACATTTTTGATATCTTCGCAATAATGTTTCAAGTCGAAATCTCCTTTCTGAATTCAGATATTTTCGTTATCCCTATAATTTTATCAGATTCTTTGTGAATATTCTATAAGAAATACTTAAACATTGCTGTATTTTAACGTGCGTAAAAGTGCACGTTAAAACAGGTTAATGTAGCAAATTTCTTTACCGAAAAAATTGTCGGAGTATATAGAATATTTTGAACTGATATGTTATGATTGATGCGTGTATGTTTAAAATCTTATGTAAGGAGGATCTTTTATGGATTATTTATTGGAAGGAGTACGAGCCCTGTGTGATTTCAGTGGCGGCGGTTGGAAATCACTTGTAATGTTTGCAATCGGTATTCTTTTAATCTGGCTCGCTATTAAGAAGGAGTATGAGCCATCATTATTACTTCCAATGGGCTTTGGTGCTATTTTGGTTAATTTACCTTTGTCCGGCGTAATTAATCAGACAGTAGGCGGCATCGAGGCAAATGGTATTATTGAGTGGTTGTTTGAGGTTGGTATTGAAGCTTCAGAGGCAATGCCTATATTATTATTTATTGGCATAGGCGCGATGATAGACTTTGGCCCACTGCTCACCAATCCAAAGCTGATGCTCTTTGGCGCGGCGGCGCAGTTCGGCATATTCTTCACGCTCTGCATGGCGGTACTGTTTGGTTTTGAACTCAAGGACGCCGCCTCCATAGCGGTGATAGGCGCGGCGGACGGACCCACCTCGATTTACGTGGCGAGCTTCTTCCAGTCCAACTACCTCGGCGCGATAATC